>CAMLCW010000192.1 GCA_946478645.1 uncultured Variovorax sp. | reverse complement strand
CGCGGGCGTGCTCAACCATCCGGCCACGGGCGTGGCCTGGCTCGCCAACAAGCTCGCGCCCTGGGACGAGCACCTCGCGGCCGGCGAGGTGGTGCTCGGCGGCTCGTTCACGCGCCCCACCACCGCGCTCGCGGGCGACACCTTCCATGCCGACTACGGGCCGCTCGGCGCGATTTCGTTCAGACTCGCCTGACCCCACATTCCGGAGCTCCCCGATGCAGACACCCCTCAACACCTTCAAGCAGGCGCTGGCCGCGCAGCGCGCGCAGATCGGCCTCTGGGTCGGCCTGGCCGACGGCTACGCGGCCGAGATCCTCGCGGGCACCGGCTACGACTGGCTGCTGGTCGACGGCGAACATGCGCCCAACGACGTGCGCTCGGTGCTCGCGCAGCTGCAGGCGATCTCCAGCGCCTGGTCGGCGCTACCCGAAGGCGCCGTGCGCTCGCATCCCGTGGTGCGCGTGCCGGTCGGCGACACCACGCTGCTCAAGCAGGTGCTCGACATCGGCGCGCAGACCATCCTGGTGCCGATGGTCGACACCGCCGAGCAGGCCGCGCGCATGGTGCAGGGCATGCGCTATCCGCCCGAGGGCGTGCGCGGCATGGGCAGCGCGCTCGCGCGCGCCTCGCGCTGGCAGGCCTACCCCAACTACCTGCACGAGGCCAACGCCCAGACCTGCCTGCTGGTGCAGGCCGAGACGGTCGAGGCGATCCGCAACATCGACGCGATCGCCGCCACGCCCGGCGTGGACGGCGTGTTCATCGGCCCGGCCGATCTCTCGGCCTCGATGGGCTTCGTCGGCCAGCCCGGCCATGCCGAGGTGCAGGCCGTGATCGCCGATGCGATCGCGCGCATCCGCAAGGCCGGCAAGGCCGCGGGCATCCTTTCGACCACCGAGGACCAGGCACGCAAGTGGCTTGCCGCGGGCGCGACCTTCGTCGCCGTGGGCGTGGACACCATGCTGCTGGCCGCGGCTGCGACACAGCTCGCGGCCAAGTTCACGCAGGACGGCACCGCTGCCGCGGCGGCCGCCACGCCGAGCAGCTACTGAACCAAGACTCCCACCCGCCAGCCCACCGCCAGCCATGACCGCTCCGACCGATCCCAAACCGCCGCGCCTGCGCTCCGCCACCATCCGCGAAGGCACGATCCGCGCCACCACGCGCAGCTTCCTGCATGCGCTGGGGCAGGACGACGAAGACATCGAACGCCCGCACATCGGCGTGTTCCACACTGGCGGCGAGATGAGCCCCTGCAACCTCAACCTGCGCGAGCAGGCGCAGCATGCCAAGACTGGCATCTATGCGGGCGGCGGCACACCGCACGAATGCCCCGTCGTCTCGGTGAGCGACGGCCTCACGATGGCGCATTCGGGCATGCGCTTCTCGCTGATCTCGCGCGAACTCATCGCCGACAGCGTCGAGGCCTCCACGCGCGGCCACCAGTGGGACGGCATCTTCGCGATCGGCGCCTGCGACAAGAACCTGCCGGGCCTGATGATGGGCATGGTGCGCTGCAACGTGCCGAGCGTGTTCGTGCATGGCGGCTCGGCGCTGCCGGGGCAGATGCCCGGCCCGGACGGGCGCGACCTCAACGTGGTCGACACCTACGAGACCATCGGCAAGGTGCTCGCGGGCACCGCCACCGCGGAAGAGCTCGACGCCATGAGCCGCGCCTGCCTGCCCACCGCGGGCGCCTGCGCGGGCCAGTTCACCGCCAACACCATGGGCATGGTGTCCGAGGCGCTGGGCCTCGCGCCGATCGGCTCGAGCATGGTGCCGGCCGTGTTCAGCGAGCGCGCGCCGCTGATGCGCCGCGCCGCGAAAAGCCTCATGAAGGCAGTGCTGGGCGACGCCCCGCTGCCGCGCGACATCGTCACGCGCAAGGCGCTCGAGAACGCCTGCGCCGTGGTGTCGGCCACGGGCGGCTCGACCAACGCCGCGCTGCACCTGCCCGCGATCGCGCACGAGGCCGGCATCCAGTTCCACCTCGACGACGTGGCCGAGATCTTCGCGCGCACGCCGCTCATCGCCGACCTGCGCCCGGGCGGCCAGTACCTGGCGCGCGACGTCTACTACATCGGCGGCGCCGGCGTGATCCTGCGCACGCTGATGGACCAGGGCCTGGTGCACGGCGACGCGCTGACCTTCACCGGCCGCACGCTGGCCGAAGAGCTCGCGGGCGCGGTCGAACCCGACGGCCGGGTGGTGCGCAAGGCCGGCGAGCCGATCACGCGCGACGGCGGCCTGGCCGTGCTCAAGGGCAACCTCTGCCCCGACGGTGCGCTGCTCAAGACCGCGGGCCTCCAGACGCTGGTGCACCGCGGGCCGGCGCGCGTCTTCGATTCCGAAGAAGAGGCGCAGGCCGCGGTGCAGAACCGCCGCTATGCGCCCGGCGACGTGATCGTGATCCGCAACGAAGGGCCCAAGGGCAGCCCGGGCATGCGCGAGATGCTCGGCATCACCGCCCTGCTCTACGGCCAGGGCATGGGCGACAAGGTGGCGCTTCTGACCGACGGCCGCTTCTCGGGCGCGACGCGCGGGCTGTGCATCGGCTATGCGGGGCCCGAGGCCGCCGACGGCGGCCCGATCGCGGCGTTGCGCGACGGCGACATGGTGGCGATCGATGCGCGCGCCGAGGTGCGCAGCATCTCGGTGGAACTGGCGGCGGAGGAGATCGCGGCGCGGCTCGCGCAGCGCGGGGTAAACGTAAACGCGGGGGTCCAGCACCGTGGCTTGCTGGAAAAATACGCGCTCACCGTGCGCCCTGCCCACCAGGGGGCCGTGACCCATTCGGGCGCAGTCACCTGGCTGCGCGACGAGTCGTGAAAATGCAACCACCTACCCCGGAGAGAGACCCATCATGACCTTCAACCGCCGCCAGTTGCTGCAGACCACCGGCGCTTCCGCGCTGCTCGCCAGCCTGGGCCAGCACGCCTTCGCCCAGGCGTCGATCGAGACCGCCACCATCGTCACCGGCTTTGCCGCCGGCGGCACCTCCGACACCACCTGCCGCCGCATCGCCACCCGGCTCAGCCCCGACTACGCGAAGACCGCGGTGGTCGAGAACCGCACCGGCGCGGGTGGCCAGATCGCCGTGAGCTACGTCAAGGGCCGCCCGGCCGACGGCACCACCATCCTGCAGACGCCGACCTCGATCCTCACGATCTATCCGCACATCTACAAGAAGCTGCCGTACGACCCGATGGCCGACCTCACCCCCGTGAGCCTCGCCTGCATCTTCGACTTCGGCTTCGCGGTCGGCCCCGCGGTGCCCGCGAGCGTCAAGAGCGTGCCCGAGTTCCTGGCCTGGGCCAAGGCCAACCCGGCCGGCGCCAACTACGGCTCGCCTGCCGCGGGCTCCACGCCGCACTTCATCGGTGCGCTGCTGGGCAAGAAGGGCGGCGTCGAGCTCAAGCATGCGGCCTACCGCGGCACGCAGCCGGCCATGCTCGACCTGCTGGGCGGCAACATCTCGGCCGTGTCGGGCCCGATCGGCGACATCACGCAGCACCTGGCCTCCGGCAAGGTGCGCATCCTCGGCGTGTCGGGCGCCAAGCGCAACCGCTTCGCACCCGAGGTGCCGACCTTCGGCGAGCAGGGCATCAAGGACATGGCGCACAGCGAATGGTTCGCCTTCTTCCTGCCCGCCAAGGCCTCGCCCGAGGTGGTCGCCAAGCTCAACACCGCGATGAAGAACGCGCTGCTGCAAAAGGACGTGATCGACGGCCTCGGCACCTTCGGCCTCGAAGCCATGTCGTCGACGCCGGGCGAGCTGACCGAGCTGCTCAAGAAGGACACCGCCAAGTGGGCACCGATCGTGAAAGAGGTCGGCTTCACCGCTGAGGGCTGATCAACCATGAAGGAACTGCCATGAACGCACCCGCCACCACCGCGCCTGCCGCGCTGGTCCATCCGTCGATCCACCCCGACGAGCGCGCCGCGCGCGAAGAGCTCGCGGCCTGCTACCGCGTGTTCGCGATGCTGGGCTGGGTCGAGATGATCTACAACCACATCACGGTGCGGCTGCCCGACAGCGTGACGGGCGGCGAGAAGCAGTTCCTCATCAACCCCTTCGGCCTGCACTACAGCGAGGTCACCGCGAGCAACCTCGTGAAGATCGACCTGCAGGGCAAGGTGCTCGACGGTTCGAGCTGGCCGGTGAACCCGGCCGGCTTCACCGTGCATGCGGCCATCCACGACGGCCTCGACGGCGCGCACTGCGTCATGCACACCCACACCACGGCCGGCGTGGCCGTGGCCTGCCTGCAGGGCGGCCTGCAGCAGACCAATTTCTATACCGCGCAGCTGCACGACATGGTGGCCTACCACGACTTCGAGGGCATCACCATCCATGCCGACGAAGGGCCGCGGCTCTTGCGCAGCATCGGCCACCGCAACGCGGTGATCCTGCGCAACCACGGCCTCCTGGCCTGGGGCCAGACACTGCCGCAGACCTTTGCCATCCTCTGGACGCTGCAGCGCGCCTGCGAGATCCAGATGGCGACCCTCTCGATGGGCCAGCCGATTCCCGTGAGCGAGGACATCGCGCGCAAGTGCACGCGCGACGCGCTGCAGTTCAATCCGAACCACGGCGCGGGCCAGGACGTGTTCGATGCGCTGGTGCGGCAGGTCGACCGCATCGACTCATCCTACAAACTCTGAAATGGACCTGGGCACCACGTTCGGCGCGGCGGGGGCTCCTTCCCCCTCTGGGGGAAGGCTGGGATGGGGGCAGGCACGGCGCGCGCAGGTGTAGCGCCGCTGGCCCCCACCCCAACCCTCCCCCAGAGGGGGAGGGAGCAACACCGCCTCCCGTGCAGCGTCATGGAAAACTGAAATGAAAATCTGCATCTACGGTGCCGGCGCGATCGGCGGATGGATCGGCGCCGGCCTTGCGCAGGCGGGCGAGCGGCTCAACGTGGTGGCGCGCGGCGCCACGCTCGAGGCATTGCAGCGGGACGGCCTCTCACTGATGCGCGGCGAGGTGCGCACGCGCGTGCCGGTCAACGCGGTGGCCGATCCCACAGCGCTCGGCGTGCAGGACCTGGTGGTCATCGCCGTCAAGGCGCCTGCGCTGGCCGGCGTGGCCGAGCGCATCGGCCCGCTGATCGGCCCCGACACGCTCGTGCTGACCGCGATGAACGGCGTGCCCTGGTGGTTCCTCGAGGGCGGCTTCGGCGGCCCGATCAGCGGCCGCCGGCTCGCAGCCGTCGACCCCGACGGCGCGATCGCGCGCGCCATTCCCGCGGCCAACGTGATCGGCGCCGTGGTGCACTGCAGCTGCTCGCTCGATGCGCCCGGCGTGGTACGGCATCACTTCGGCAATGGACTGATCGTGGGCGAGCCTTCGGGCGAGGCCACGCCGCGCGTGCAGAAGCTGCTGGCGCTGCTGCAGCGCACCGGCATCGACGCCACGCTCTCGCCGCAGATCCAGCGCGACGTGTGGTTCAAGCTCTGGGGCAACATGACCGTGAACCCCATCAGCGCGCTCACGGGCGCCACCACCGACCTCATCATGGACGACGACTTCGTGCGCGGCTTCATCTCGGCCGTGATGCTCGAGGCCAAGGAGATCGGGCGCCGCATCGGCATCGAGATCGCGCAGAGCCCCGAAGACCGCCATGAGGTGACGAAGAAGCTCGGCGCCTTCAAGACCTCGATGCTGCAGGACGTGGAAGCCGGCCGCGCGGTCGAGCTCGATGCGCTCGTGACCGTGGTGCGCGAACTCGGCGAACTGACCGCCGTGGCGACGCCGTTCACCGATGCGCTGCTGGGGCTGGCGCGGCTGCAGGCGCGGCGGTTGGGGTTGTATTGAGTTGAGGCTGCTGGGGTCGGACTTCCGGACGCAGAAGACGCGAAGGTTGCGCAGAGGACGCAGAAGGATTTCCAAAGGATTCAAGAGGCGCGGGCAATGCGCCCGTCACGTCGCGTCGCCTTGCGAGCAACCCAAGCCGGTCAACTCGGTCGCGGCTTCATCATCTTCTTCCTGACTTTTTCGCGTCTTTTGCGAATCCTTCGCGCCCTCTGCGTCCGGCAGTCCGCTTTCTACTGAGGCTGCAATTTCGCCTGCTTCATCATCGCCTCGGTCAGCGTCATCTCCTTGGTGAAGCCGCGCGTGTACTCGGGCGCGGGCAGCGGGCTCGCTTCGCCGCCGTTCTCGCTCAGCGCGGCTTGCACCGCGGGCCGCGCCAGCGCCTTTTCGAAGGCTGCGGCGATGCGCGCGGCCACGGCGTCGGGCGTGCCGGCCGGCACCGAGACGCCACCCCACGAAGTGAGCTCGACGCCCTTCACGCCGAGCTCGGCCAGCGTCGGCACATCGGGCAGCTTCGGGTTGCGGCGCGGGCCCGCGACCGCGAGCGCCTTGAGCTTGCCCGACTGGATCAGCGGATAGGCGACCGACAGGATCGGCGTGCCGAACGCAACCTGGTTGCCGAGGATCGCATTCACCAGCTCCGAGGCGCCCTTGTAGGGCACGTGCAGTGCTTCGGCGTTGAGCGCGTTCAGCAGCAGCTCCACGCCCAGGTGCGACGGCGTGCCGACGCCGCCCGACGCGTAGTTCAGCGCGCCGGGGTTGGCGCGCGCCTTGGCGGCCAGTTCGTTCAGGCTGCCGATGCCCGACGCGGTGCTGACCACCAGCGCGATGTCGGACGTGCTCACCCGCATGATGTGGCGGAAGTCCTTGAGCGCGTCGTAGCCCGGGTCGCGGTACATGCGCATGTTGGCGGCCATCGGCGCGGCCGAATAGATCCAGGTGTAGCCGTCGGGCGCGGCGCGCGCCACCAGCCGGGCGCCGATGTTGCCGGCGGCGCCGGCCTTGTTCTCGATCACCACCGCCTGGCCGAGCAGCGGGCCCACGGCCTCGGCGAGGATGCGCGCGGTGATGTCGGGGCCGGTGCCCGCCAGGTAGGGCACCACCCACTTGATGGGGCGCTCGGGCCATGCGGCGTCGGCCGCGCGCGCGAACGGGGTCATGGGCAGCATCGCGGATGCGAGGGTGGCGGCCAGCAGGCGGCGCCGTTGCAGCAGTCGGTTCATGTCTCTTGTCTCCTTGCTTGTGTGTCGCTGTTGTGTCGTCGCGCGCGTCAGCCGGCGTCGCCGAGCAGTTCTTTCGCGATCGTGTTGCGCTGGATCTCGCTGGTGCCGGTGAGCACGCGGTACATGCGCAGCATGCGGAACAGGAACTCCACGCGCCGTCCCTGCACGATGCCTTCGCCGCCATGCACCTGCACCGCGCGGTCGGCGATGCGGAATGCGGCCTCGGAGCAGAACAGTTTGGCCATCGAGGCCTCGGCGCGCGCTTCGCTGCCTCCATCGATCTGGCGCGCCGTCGACACCATGAGCGCACGCGCGGCGGCGAGCTCGGTCGCCATGTCGGCCAGCATGTGCTGGACCGCCTGGAACTGCCCGATCGCGCGACCGAACTGCTTGCGCTGGCCCGCATAGGCGCAGGCATCGCGCAATGCCACCGACGCCAGCCCGACCATCGCCGGGCAGTGCAGCAGCCGGTTCACCGTGATGCGGCCCAACGCGAGCGCGAGCCCTCGGCCGGGTTCGCCGATCAGGTTGGCCGCGGGAATGCGGCAGTTCTCGAGCACGATGTCGCCGGTGTGCGACTGCCCCGCCATGGTCTTGTAGCCTGCCTCGACGCGCACGCCCGGCTGCTTCAGGTCGACGAAGAAAGCCGTGACCTCGCGCTGCGCGCTGTCGGCCGGCGCGGTCGACGCCATGAGCACCGCGAAGTCGGCAAACGGCGAGCCCGAAATGAAGCGCTTGCGGCCGTCGAGCACGAAGTGGTCGCCGTCGCGCACAGCGCGCGTCTGCACCGCGCCCGCGTCCGAGCCCGCTTCGGCCTCGGTCAGTGCGAAGCAGATCGCCTTCTCGGCCCGGGCCACCGGCTCGATGAAAGTCTGCATGTGGTGCGGCGTGGCCTTGCGCACCAGCGCGCCCACGCGCGGCGGGCCGCTGAGTTCGCCGAACACGTGCGGCGCCAGCGGCGAACCGCTCGCATAGATCGCTTCCTTGATGAGTACGTGGTCGAGCACCGACAGCCCGAGGCCGCCCATCGACTCGGGCAGCGTCATGCCGTAGAAGCCGAGCGCATGCGAGCGGCGCCAGACCTGCTGCAGCACCTCGCGGCTTGCGCCGTGCTCGTGATCGATGCCGTGTTCGCGCACGATGTCGGCGAGCTCGCCGTGCAAAAAGCCCTCGATGCGGCCGATCAGTTCGGCAGCGCGCGGCGAGCCCTCGAAGACGCCGCGGCCGGCGGTCGTGCGGATTGCGTTGTCGCTCATTTTTCTCGTCCTCCTTCAGTTGACCATGCGGCTCTGGCCGGCCCAGTACGGCGCCTGGATCTGCTTGCGCGCGACCTTGCCGTTGGCGTTCTTGGGCAGCGCCTCGACGAATTCCACGCGCCGCGGCCGCTTGAAGCCACCGAGCCGCTCGGCGCAGAAGGCGTCGAGCGCGCCGCTGTCGAGTGCATGGCCGGGCTTGAGCACCACGTGCGCGGCCACGGCCTCGCCCCACTTGTCGTCGGGCACCGCAAAGACGCAGGCATCGGCGATCGCCGCGTGCTGGTAGAGCACCGCCTCCACTTCCGACGGATAGACGTTGAAGCCGCCGCTGATGACCATGTCCTTCTTGCGGTCGACGATGTAGACGAAGCCGTCCGCGTCCATGCGCGCGAGGTCGCCCGTGTGGTAGCGGCCGTGCTTCAGCACCTCGGCCGTGAGCTCTGGCGCGCGCCAGTAGCCCGCGAACACGTCGGCGCCACCCACCACGATCTCGCCGATCTCGCCCGTGGCCACGGGCACGCCCGCGTCGTCGACGATCTCGACCTTCGATTCGAGGAACGGCCGGCCGCACGAGGCCAGCCGTTCGGGCGCGGCAGCGCGCGCGAACAGGTGGTCTTCCACGCTCAGGCCGCACACGCCCGACGTGGTCTCGCCCGCGCCGTAGCCCTGCGACAGCACCGGGCCGAACACGTCCATCGCGCGCAGGATGCGGGCCGGCGCCATCGGCGCGGCGCCGTAGCCCAGGCGCAGCAGGTCGGGCAGCGGCCGGTAGCGGCCTTCGAGCTCGCCGAGCAGCATGTTGATCATGGTCGGCACCATGAAGGTGTGGGTCACGCGGTCGGCCTTCATGTCGGCCAGGAAGCGTCCGGGCTCGAAGCCCGCGAACAGGCGGATGGTGGCGCCGCTGCACAGCGCCGGCACGATCTGCATGCCCGAGGCATGGGTGATCGGGCCCACGAGCCCGAGCAGGTGGCCCTCGCGCATGCCTTCGGAGCGCATGAGGAACTTGCGCAGCTGCGCGAGCCGGTTGCCGAAGGTCTGCATCGCCGCCTTCAGCACGCCCGACGAGCCCGAGGTGTAGTGCAGCACGGCCAGTTCGTCGGCCTCGACGCTGGCCGCCTCGAACACGTCGCTCGCGCGCGCCAGCAGGCCGGCATAGGAACTGTCGGCCGTCTCGGGGCCGTCGACGAACAGCAGCCGGGGCATCTCCGCGCCGCCGCCCTTCAGGTGCGGCAGGAAGGCCTCGGCACGTTCGGCGGTGGTGACGATCAGCGCCGCGCCGCTGTTGGCGACGATGTCGCCCACTTCGGCCGGCGACAGGCGCGCATTGAACGGCGCCTTGACCAGCGCGGCCTTGTAGCAGGCGAGTTCGATCTCGACGATCTCGATGCAGTTCGGCAGGTAGATGCCGACGCGGTCGCCGCGCTTCAGGCCGCAGGCAAGCAGCGCATTG
>CAMLCW010000191.1 GCA_946478645.1 uncultured Variovorax sp. | reverse complement strand
GCCCGGACGGCCATGTGGCCGCGCGCTGGCGCCGCCTGCCGGCCGGCGCGCTGGCCCCGGCGCTCGCGCGCGCCGCTGCCCGTCTTTCGGAGGAAACCACGGCATGACCACCACCACGACCATTCCCGCATCGCTTCCGCCCGAGGCCCGTGACCGGCTCTATGCCGCCTGCGCGAATGCGATCAGCGAGGCGGGTGCCGAGCGCGAATCGCTGTTCCTGGCGCGGCTGGCGCTGCTGCTGTTCGAGCAGGTCGGCGACGAGGCGCGCTGCCGCACCGCGCTGGCCGACGCACTGCAGGCGCTGCCCGTACCATCGCTTTCCGCATCCGAATAACGAACGAACTCTGGAGATGACCCTCATGGACCGCCGTACCCTTCTTGCCACGCTCGCCTCCGGCGCCGCCGTGGCTGCCGCGCCTCTGGCCCGCGCGCAGGACTATCCCTCGCAACTGATCCGCTGGGTGGTGCCCTACCCGGCGGGCGGCGGCACCGACGTGATCGCACGCTCGCTCGCCGAGGCCATGCGCGCGGCGCTGGGCCAGCAGATCATCATCGACAACCGGCCCGGCGCATCGACCAACATCGGCGCCGACCTGGTCGCCAAGAGCAAGCCCGACGGCTATACCGTGCTGTCGGCCGACAACGCGGTGCTGGCGTTCAACGAGCACCTGTTCGGCAAGCTGCCGTTCAGCCCCGTGAAGGACTTCAGCTACATCGGCGCGATCGGCAAGTTCCCGCTCGCGCTGGTGGTGCACCCGGACTTTCCGGCCAAGAACTTCAAGGAGTTCCTGGCCTACGTGAAGGCCAATCCGGGCAAGGTCAACTACGCATCGCCCGGCAACGGCTCGCCGCACCACCTGGCCATGGAGATGTTCAAGGTGCGCACCGGCACCTTCATCACCCACATTCCCTACCGTGGCGCCGCGCCGGCCATGGCCGACGTGATGGGCGGACAGGTGCCCTGCATGTTCCTCGACCTGGCCTCGGGCCTGCCGATCATGAAGGGCAACAAGGTGCGCGTGCTGGCGATCGGCTCGGGTGCGCGCAGCAAGCAGCTGCCCGAGGTGCCGACGCTGGCCGAGGTGGGCGTTTCCAATTCGGAGGTGTTCGCCTTCCAGGGCGTGCTCGGGCCGGCCGGCATGCCTGCAGCGGTGGTGGCCAGGCTCAACAGCGAGCTCAACCGCGCCTTCGGCAATCCGCAGGTGCAAAAGCGCTTCGACGATTTCGGCATGGAGGCGATGCCCGGCACGCCCGAGCAGTTCGCGGCGCTGTCGCGTGCCGAGTCGCGGCGCTGGGGACCGATCATCAAGCAGACGGGAATCAAGCTGGATTGAAGACGCCCCCCGAAGCGCCTGCAGCGCCTCCCCCCACTGGGGGGCACACGCAGCGGCCCGGCGAAGCCGGTTCCGCGCGCGCCCCGGTTGGCCGGCTGTCCGGGCGTGGCGGTCAGGCCTTCAGCGCGCGTACGCCTTGCGCGAGCCGTCCTCGAAGACTTCGTCGTCGCCGAGCGGTTCGCCGGCTTCGTCCCAACTGCGCTCGCGTGTCACGCGGCCGTTGGCATCGAAGGTCGACTCGGCCAGCAGCACGCCGCTTTCGCTGAAGCGGCGGTGCGTGCCGATCGGCACTTGCCGGGCGCGGACCGCCGCCTTGAAGCGGCCCTGCGCGGCACGCTGGCCGGTGTCGTAGAACTCGGTGATCTCGACGGTGCGCGCCGCGCCGTTCCCGCTGAAGGCCGAACGGGCGCGCGGCTGGCCGTTGAGGTAGTAGCTGTCGTCGCCGATCGGCACGCCGGCGCTGTTCCAGCGCTGGTCGCGGATCAGCGTGCCCTTTTCGGAGAACTCCTGTTCGCGCTGCTTGACCGCGCTGCGTCCCAGCAGCAGCCAGGCGGTTTCGCGCCGCTTCACGCCCTCGGACGAAAACTGGCGTTCGGTGCGCTGGTTGCCGATGGTCTCGTCCTGCACCGCGGGTTTGCCGTTGTCATAGAAGCTCAGCGAACGCACGCGCTTGCCCATCACGAACGACAGCCGCGAGCGCAGGATGCCGCGTGCATCGAAGAGCTCGACCTGCGACGGCCCGCCGATGAAGCCGCAGAGCTTTGCATCGTCGACCGCGGGCGCGAGCACCGGGGCCTCGCCGCAGCGCAGCGCCGACAGTTGCCCGCGCTCGGTGAATTCGGCGAAAGCCCGGTCGGTGCCGATGTTCGGATAGAAAGTGGCGCGGCGCAGCGTGCCGCCCGGATGGAAGCTGCGCACGAGGCCGCGTTCCTGGCCGTCGTCGTAGACCGCCTCGCGCAGCACCTGCCCGTTGGGCGCGAACTCGCGCGCCGGACCGTGGATGTTGCCGGCGGCATTGAGGGTGTGCTCCCGCGCGAGCTTGCCTTTCTCGTAGAAGCGCACCAGGCCCATGAAGACGCCGTTCTGCAACTGCTGCTCGCGCTGGAGCTCGCCGGTGCCGCGATCCTTGCAGCGCATGAGGCCGGTCTTGCCTGCGGTGCTGCCGCCGTCCGCCGGGTTGACGCTGCGGCCGTTGAGCTCGCAGTCGAGCACGGCGGCATGCGCCGCGCCTGCCGCGAGAAGCCATGGCAGCGCGAGTGTGGCCGCGACCGCACCGGTGCGCCTGGTGGCCCGGCCGAGGAAGGTCATTTGTCGTAGAGCGAGGCGAACGACCGGAAGCCCTTGACCTCGATCGGGTTGCCGAACGGATCGCAGAAGAACATGGTCCACTGCTCGCCGGGCTCGCCCTCGAAACGCACCTGCGGCGGCAGCACGAAATCGGTCGCCGCCGCCTCGAGCCGCCCGGCGAGCGCCTTCCAGTCGGGCAGTTCGAGCACGATGCCGAAATGCGGCATGGGAACCAGCGCGCTGCCCACCTGGCCGGTGCGCGTGGTGGCGAAGGGTTCGCCGAGGTGCAGCGAGATCTGGTGGCCGAAGAAGTCGAAGTCGACCCAGGTGTCGGTGCTGCGGCCTTCGGCGCAGCCCAGGACGTCGCCATAGAAACGGCGCGCCACGTCGAGATCGCGGACGTGGAAGGCGAGATGGAAGATGCTTTGCATGTTCCGGATTATGGGGAGCGGTGCTGTGAGAATGCCGGACTTTATTTACATCATGGAGCAAGCCTTGCGGATACTCCGGATCATGGTTGCGCGGATGCGCGACGTCGACGTGAAGCGGCGCCTGCGCCCTTCGTTTTTCTTCGGCTTGCCGCGCCTGCTGCTGGCGGGCGCCTGTTCCGTACTTCCAGTCGCGGTGCATGCCGCCTGCCCGCCTTCGGCCATCGCGAGCCTCGGCAAGGGCGGCGCCGTCGGCCAGTGGAATGCCGTCGACCGCGGGCTGTTGTGGCGCGCCGATCGCGACGGCCGCACCTCCTGGCTCTACGGCACCCTGCACGTCGGCCGCGCCGAGTGGGTGCGGCCCGGACCGACGGTGCAGAAGGCGCTCGAAGAGAGCGATGCGCTGGCGCTCGAACTGGACGTGCGCGACCAGGCGGCGATGCGCCCGTTGACGCAGCCGGCGGAACCGGCCATGGTGGCGCGCATCCTCAGCGGCGAGCGTGCCCGCCGGCTGGCGCGCCAGAACGAGGCCGCCTGCATGGAGCCGGGAAAGACGGCCGGGCTGCAGCCGATCCTGCAGGTGATGGCGCTGGCCGGACTGGTGGCCCGCGCCGACGGGCTCTATCCGGAGTTCGGTGTGGACGAGTCGATGGCGGTGGCGGCACGGAACAACGGCACGCCGGTTTTTGCGCTCGAGACCGCCGCGGCGCAGCTGAACATGCTGACCGGCGGCTCCGAAGCGGAGGAGGCCGAGCAGATCGACGCGACGCTCGGCGAACTCGAATCGGGCCAGTTGCGTGCGCAGCTAAACGAACTCGCCGACATCTGGGCGCGCGGCGATGCCGACAAACTCGGCCGCTATCCGGAGTGGTGCAACTGCCTCAACACGCCCGCCGAGCAGCGGCTCATGAAGCGCCTGCTGGACGACCGCAACCCCGGCCTCGCGGACGGAATCGAGCGCATGCACGTGGGGGGCAAGCGCGTGTTCGCGGCGGTCGGTGCGCTGCACATGGTCGGGCCGCAGAGCCTGCCGGCGATCCTGGCATCGCGCGGGTTCAAGGTCACGCCCGTGCCTCTGGCGGCGCAGCCCGCAGCGGCCTTGCCGGCTGCGCCGGCCCGCGAGGCCGCCGTGCGGGCGGCGCCGTCCGCACGCAGTGCACGCGGCGCACGAGGCACCCGCGCGGCGCCGTCGTCGCGCACCGCGCGGGGCGGCAAGGCGGCCACGACCAGGTCGTCGGGCACCAAGGCCGCCGCGAAGACGGGCAGCCGCAAGGCCGCCAGCACCAAGCCCGCGGCACGGGCACCGGCGGCCAAGAGCAAACAACGCCGATAATCGCCAACGCCATGCAACTGCTGCGAAACCGCCATCGCTTCCTCGGCCTTTCCGGCCGCTGGGTGCTGCTGTGGTTCGTGCTTTCGCTCGGCGCGGCGGCGGCCTCGCCGATCGTTCATCCGCAAGCCGTCGAACTGGTGTGTGCCAGCGGCGGCGCGGTCAAGGCCGTGGTCCAGACCGACGACGGCGTGCAGGAACTGGGCGCCTCGCACCTGGACTGCCCGCTGTGCGTGCTGACGGGGGCGCCGCCGCCGTCGGCAGTGGCACAGGCCTTGGTTTCTCCCTTGCCGCCGGACCGTGCACGCCGCCTCGCGCCTTCGCACACGGCCGCCGCCAGCGCGGCGCCGCTTCCGGCGCGCGGCCCCCCGGCCGTCTGACGCCCTCGCCCGGCGCCCGTGCGGCGCGGGCACCTGACCGCCTGCTGCCCTGCGCGTCCGAATGCGAGCGCCGGCGGCGATCCTTTCTTGCCTTCTTCCCCAGGAGTTCCGATGAACCCATTGCACCTTCCACTCAAGGCGGCTGCGGCCGCCGCGTTGCTCGCCGTCGCGGCCGCCGCCTCGGCCCATGTCACGCTGTCCGGCGGCAGCGCGACGGTCGGCAGCGACTACAGCGCGGCCTTCCGCGTCGGCCACGCCTGCGAGGGCGCCAAGGCCACCACGGGGCTGGCGGTCCGCCTGCCGAAGGGCTTCATCCTGAGCGATGCGCAGGCGCGCAAGGGCTGGAAGCTCGACGTGCAGAAGGACACCGGCGACGGCGAGGTGCGCTGGACCGCAGAAAATCCGCAGGCGGCGCTGCCCGCCAGCGAACGCGCCGAGTTCGTGCTGCGCGGCAAGGTGCCAGGCACGCCGGCGACGCTGTGGTTCAAGGTGAAGCAGACCTGCGACGTGGGCAGCACCGATTGGGCCGAGGTGCCGGCGTCGGGCACATCGACCGCTGGCCTCAAGAGCCCCGCGGCCAGGCTCGACGTGGTGGCGCAGGGCGTCGCCACGGTCGACGTGCGCGATGCCTGGGTGCGGCCCTCGGTGCCGGGACAGAGCGGTACCGGCGCCTTCATGAAGCTGACCGCGCCGGCCGGCGGCAGGCTGGTCGGCATCTCCACGCCGGCCGCGGGCGTTGCCGAGATCCACGAAATGAAGATGGAGGGCGACACCATGCGGATGCGCGAGCTGCCGCGCGGCCTCGAGCTGCCCCCGGGGCAGACCGTGGAGCTCAAGCCCGGGGGCTACCACGTGATGATGATGGACCTGAAGCAGGCGCTCGCGAAGGGAGCGACCGTGCCGGTCACGCTGAAATTCGAGGATGCGAAGGGCCAGAAGTCGTCGCTCGAGCTGAAGCTGCCGGTGGGCGCGCCGGCGGGCGTCGCCGCACCGGCCCACCAGCACAAGCACTGAGCGGCGCGCCTACAGCAGCTGGTCGGGCGCCAGGGGGCCGAACAGCTTCAGCAGCAGCCGCAGCGTGAGGCTCGCGTCGGGCTCGGTCGAGGTGTCCTCGAGCGTGCTGCCTTCGGGCGCGCGCCAGACCAGCGAGCCTTTGTCCTTGTCGAGTTCGACGTGCCACGAGCCTTCGCGCATTCCGCGCTCGATCTGGGCCGAGGCGGCGCGCGAGAGTTCGCCGCTGCGGACCAGGAGCGCGATCTCGGTGTTCTGCAGTTGCGAGCGCAGGTCGAGGTTCATCGAGCCCACCACGAGCAGTTCGCCGTCCATCACCAGCACCTTCGAATGCAGCATCGAGCGCGATGCCCCGGGCCCGGTGCTGCCCGACGAGCCGAATGCGTTGCCGACGGTGGCCTGCTCGCTGCGCAGTTCGTAGAGCTCGACGCCGATCTTGAGCAGCTCTTTGCGGTGCCGTGCGTAGCCCACATGCGCCACCGGCGCGTCGTTCGACGCCAGCGAGTTGGTCAGCACGCGGATGCGCACCCCGCGCTGCTTGGCGGCCGCAAACGCCTGCTTCATGTCCGGCCCGGGCACGAAGTAGGGCGAGATGATGAGCAGGTCGCTGCGCGCCTGGCCGATCAACTGGAGCAGGCCTTCGACCACCGTCTCGCTGCCGGCCGCGACGTCGGACGAGGCCTCCAGCGCTGCGGCGCGCCGCGACGATCCGGCCGCATCGCCGGGCTGGCTTACCACGAGGCCGGGCGCCTTCTCGGCGCCGCGTTCGGCGGGGATCTTTCCCGGCTCGTCGGCGAGCATCACTGCGGGCGCCCAGACGAAGCGCGCGGTGGCGAGGTCGAGCGGCTTCTCGTCCCAGGCGCGGGCCAGCTGCGCGGGCGTGGGCGCGGCGCCGGGTTTCTGCTTCTGTTCGCCATCGGGCGTCGCAGACGGTGCCGGCGCGGTGTTCTCCGCGGGGGCCGATTCCTTGGCCAGCTCGCGCTCGGCCTTCTCGGCGCGCGCGCGGATCGCCTGCAGTTCCTCGCGCTTGATCAGCGATTGCACGGGGTAGGCGCGCTCGTTGTTCCAGTAGCTGTCGAAGCTGCGCGAAAGGTCGCGCACGATCGGGCCGGCCGCCAGGATGTCGAGATCGATGAAGTTGCTGTTGAGGGCGTTGCCGAAATAGGCATCGCCGAGGTTGCGGCCACCGGTGACGCCGAGCACGTTGTCCGCCAGGAAGAGCTTGTTGTGCATCCGCTGCTGAATGCGCGAGACATCACCGATCGAGTTGACCATGCGAGCGAGCGAAGAGTCCCGCTTGCCCGGCAGCGGATTGAAGAGCCGCATCTCTATGTTGGGCACGAACGCCAGGCCCAGGACCAGCGCGTCCTTGCCGGTGCTGTGGAAATCGTCGAGCAGGATGCGCACGCGCACGCCCCGTTCGGCCGCCGAGCGGATGCCGCGCAGCAGGCGCGCGGTGCTCGCGTCGGCATGGATCGCGTAGTACTGCAGGTCCAGCGTCTTCTGGGCGCCTTGGATCAATGCGAGCCGGCTGCCATAGGCGGCGGGCGGGCCGCCCAGCAACAGGAAGCCCGATTCGAAGCGTGCGCGGTCGGCCTTGCGTCGCTGCTGCACCAGCGCCTCGAGCGCCGTGCCGCCCGGTGACGCGATCGCCGTCGAAACCGGGCGTTCGACGTGCTTCGGCAGCTCCGCGCAGGCGCCTTGCAGCACCAGCATCAGCAGGGCAATGGAACGGCCGACGAACGCGTAGATGGAGGGCATGCTGCTTCCCGAAGCTTGGACGCTGCATATATAGCGTACTCTGCAGTACGCCCGCGTCGGACAGCGGGAGCGGCGGGCAGGGCGTTATCGCCTGACCGTGAGTTCTTCCTGGCGCTCCAGCGCCGCCAGCAGTTCGTCGTCGATCTGGGCATGGCGCTGGCTCAGTTCGGCGGCGCGCGACGCATCGGTGGCATAGATCGCCCCGCCATCGAGTTCGAGCATTTCGGCGATGCGCTTCTGCTCCGCCTCGAGGGCTTCGATCTGCGCCGGCAGCGCGTCGAGCTCGCGCTGTTCCTTGTAGCTGAGCTTCTTGCGCGCCGCGGTTGGCGCGGCGGCAGGCCCGGGCGATGGCGTCGGCGCCGCGGCGGGTGCCGGGGCGGCGGTGCTCACAGGCTGGCGCTGCTCGGCGATCTCCCGCGCACGCTTCGACTGGATCAACCAGTCCTGCACGCTGCCTTCGTACTCGCGCCAGTGGCCATCGCCTTCGAAGGCGATCGTGCTGGTCACCACGTTGTCGAGGAAGGTGCGGTCATGGCTGACCAGGAACACGGTGCCGTCGTAGTCCTGCAGCAGTCCTTCGAGCAGTTCGAGCGTGTCGATGTCGAGGTCGTTGGTTGGCTCGTCCAGCACCAGCACGTTGGCGGGCCGCGCGAAGAGCCGCGCCAGCAGCAGCCGGTTGCGTTCGCCGCCACTGAGCGATCGGACCGGCGAGTTGGCGCGCGCGGGCGAGAACAGGAAGTCCGAAAGGTAGCTCTTCACATGCTTGCGCTGGCTCCCGATCTCGATCCATTCGCTGCCGGGGCTGATGAAGTCTTCGAGCGTCGCATCGAGGTCGAGCTTGTCGCGCATCTGGTCGAAATACGCCACCTGCAGGTTGGTACCGCGGCGGATCTTGCCGCTGTCGGGCTCGAGTTCGCCCAGGATGAGCTTGAGCAGCGTGGTCTTGCCGGCGCCATTGGGGCCCAGCAGGCCGACCTTGTCGCCGCGCAGGATGGTGCCGGTGAACTTCCGGATGATCGTCCTGTCGCCGAAGGATTTGCTGGCCTCGGTGAGCTCGGCGACGATCTTGCCACTCGATTGGCCTGCCGCCACGTCCATGTTCACGCTGCCCTGCACATCCCGGCGTGCCGCGCGGCTGGCCCGCAGCGATTCGAGGCGGCTGATCCGGCTCTGGCTCCGGGTGCGCCGGGCCTCCACACCCTTGCGGATCCAGATCTCCTCCTGGGCCAGCAGCTTGTCGGCCTTCGCATTGATCACCGCCTCCTGGGCGAGCTGCTCCTCTTTCTGCAGCAGGTACTGTTCGAAGTTGCCGGGATAGGAGTTCAGCTTGCCCCGGTCCAGCTCCACGATCCGGGTCGCAACACGGTTCAGGAAACTTCGGTCATGGGTGACGGTGACCACGCTCCCCTTGAAGTCGATCAGCAACTGCTCCAGCCATTCGATCGAATCCAGGTCGAGGTGGTTGGTGGGCTCGTCCAGAAGGAGCACGTCGGGCGCGGCGACCAGTGCCTGCGCCAGCGCCACGCGCTTGCGCGTGCCACCGGAAAGCGAGCCCACGCGGGCGTTGCGGTCGAGGTGGAGCCGGTGCAGTGTCTCCTCAACGCGCTGTTCCCAGTTCCAGGCATCGAAGGCCTCGATCTGGGACTGCAGCGCATCCAGGTCCAGGCCCTCCGCCCCCGAAAGATAGAGATCGCGCACGGCAATGACGGACGCCAGGCCCTGGCTCGCGGCGGTGAAGACGTCGGCTTCCGGATCGAGCTGGGGCTCCTGGGCCACATAGGCGATCCGCAGGTTCTGCTGCAACTGCAGCGTGCCGTCGTCGGTCTTCTCGAGCCCGCCCAGTATCTTGAGCAGAGACGACTTGCCTGCGCCATTGCGGCCGATCAGGCCGATGCGTTCCGATTCCAGGAGAGAGAAGTCCGCATGATCTAGCAGCGGAACGTGGCCGAACGCGAGTTGGGCGTCTAGGAGTGTGATGAGTGCCATGTGGCACGGATTATCGGAGGTGCCTTCTTTCCGTCCGGGGCAGCGCGCAGCGCTGCCCCGGACGGAAAGCCTGAGGTGATTTTGTTGAAGGCGGTCTTGCAGTGCCCTGAATTTGGCATATACTCGTGGGCTCGACTGATACTGCTTCACGGCACTTCAAGCGACTGTCCTTCAGGGGCGGCGGCAAGAAGGTAGAGGTTGAAAAAAACTTCCTTCGAAGTTGACGCGGTTTGAAAAAGCAGTGCATAATCGAAG
>CAMLCW010000190.1 GCA_946478645.1 uncultured Variovorax sp. | reverse complement strand
ACCGACAAGCTCGGCCAGCTGGCCAACCCGCGCACCGGCCGCGTGCACACGCACTATGCGCAGGCGGTGGCGGTGACCGGGCGGCTGTCGAGCAACGATCCCAACCTGCAGAACATCCCGATCCGCACGCCCGAAGGCCGCCGCGTGCGCGAGGCCTTCGTCGCGCCGCCGGGCAGCGTGATTGCGAGTGCCGACTACTCGCAGATCGAGCTGCGCATCATGGCCCACATCAGCGGCGACGAGTCGCTGCTGCGTGCGTTCCGTGAAGGCATCGACGTGCACCGCGCCACCGCGGCAGAGGTCTTCGGCTCCACCCCCGACCAGGTGTCGAGCGAGCAGCGCCGCTATGCCAAAGTGATCAACTTCGGGCTGATCTACGGCATGAGCAGCTTCGGGCTGGCGCGCAACCTCGGCATCGAGACCAAGGCCGCGGCCTCCTACATCGAACGCTACTTCGCGCGCTACCCGGGCGTGAAGGCGTACATGGACGAGACCAAGGCGATCGCGAAGGAGCAGGGCTACGTCGAGACCGTGTTCGGCCGCCGCCTCTACCTGCCCGAGATCAACTCGCCCAACGGCCCGCGCCGCGGCGGCGCCGAGCGTGCGGCGATCAACGCGCCGATGCAGGGCACCGCGGCCGACCTGATCAAGCTCAGCATGGTCAAGGTGCAGGACGTGCTCGACGCCGAGCAGCGCGCCACCAAGATGATCATGCAGGTGCACGACGAACTGGTGTTCGAAGTGCCCGACGCCGAGGTCGAATGGGTGCGCACCGAGATCCCGCGCCTGATGGCCGGCGTGGCCGAGCTCAAGGTGCCGCTACTGGCCGAGATCGGCATCGGCCCGAACTGGGACCAAGCCCATTAGACGAACGCCCCCCGAAGCGCCTGCGGCGCCTCCCCCCACTGGGGGGCGCACCCAGCGGCCGGGCAAAGCCCGTTCCGCGGGTGCCCTGGCTTTTGGCTCTGCCTAGGCGGGCACCGCTTACTTGGCGCAGGCTTGCTGCACGGTGCAAGCCGACGCATTTGTGCGCCTGAAGAAGACGTGGCTCGCGAGCGCGAGCAAGCCGACGCCGATGCCCGCATAGCGCATTACGTCGCCGAAGCCCTCGCGCAGCGCGGCTTGCGCGAGCGCGGGGCCGGCCGCGCCAGGCAGCGCATCGAGCTTGCCGGCCGCCACGCCCTGGGCGAGCTGCAGCAGTTCGCCTGGCGCTGAAGCCAGCCCCGCTTCGCCCAGGTGGCGCGCGATGCCGCTCACGAGCACGAAGCCCATGAGCGCGATGTTGAAGGCCAGCGTGATGAGCCGTGCGCTGAAGTCGATGCCCGAGGCCATGCCCGCGCGTGCCGCCGCCACAGAACCGGTGCTGGTGTTGGTGACGGGCGAGTTCGTCAGGCCGAGGCCGATGCCCGCCGCAAGGCAGGCGGCGATCACGAGCGCATCGCTGCCCTGCGCATCGCCCAGGGCCATGAGCCCGAACGCCGCGGCCATCAGGCCCAGCCCGCCGGGAATCACGCGTTCGGCGCCATGGCGCAGCGCCAGCCGCTCGGCCAAGGGCGGCACCAGCAGCGTGGGCAGCGTGTAGGCCAGCAGCGCCCAGCCCGTGCGCATCACGTCGTGGCCGAGGCCCGCCTGGAAGTAGATCGGCAGATAGATCATGAACGGCCAGAAGCTGAAGTTCATGCCGATCGAGCCCATCATCGCGCCGTTGAAGCGGTGGATGCGGAAGACCGAGAAGTCGAACATCGGGTGCGCGCTGCGCCGTTCGGCCCGCACGAACAGCGCGAGGCTCAGCGCCGCGCCGGCCAGCAACGCCAGCCCGAGCGGGTTTGCAAAGCCCTGCACCGTGCCGAGCGTGATGAACCAGACCAGCGCGAACACCGCGAGCGTCAGCGTGAGCATGCCGGCCAGGTCGAGGCGGTGCGCGTCGGGATCGCGCGACTCCTGCACGCTCGCATGCACCAGGCCGAGCGTCAGCAGCGTGAGCGGCGCATGCACCAGGAACACCCAGCGCCAGTCGGCCAGCGCCACGATGGCGGCGCCCACGATCGGGCCGAACCCCAGGCCGATGCCCGCGACCACGCCCCAGAGCGCGAACGCACGCGAGCGTGCCGCGGGTTCGCGGAACTGCTGCGACAGGATGGCGAACTGGCAGATCATCATCGCGCCGGCGCCCACGCCCTGCACGAAGCGCGCCGCGATCAAGAGCGGCGCACTTGGCGCCAGGCCGCACGCCAGCGACGCGACGCCGAACAGCCACAGGCTCGCCACCAGCACGCGGCGCCGGCCGTAGCGGTCGGCCAGCGTGCCCGCGGCCATCAGCACCGAGGTGCAGGCCAGCGTGTAGGCGTTCATGATCCATTGCGCGTCCTGGAAGTCGGCGTGCAGCACCTGCTCCAGCACGGGCAGGATCACGGGCACGCTGGAGATCTCGAGGCCGAACATCAGCGCGACCAGGCAGATGGCGGCGAGCGCGGCGGCATCGCGGACGGGAGGGGTGAGAGTCGTTGTCATGCGGCGATCTTGCTGGGAAACAGGGTCCGCATTGGCGACATCGCTTCTGCAGATTCGGGAATGCAAGGGCACAATCCCGCGCCATGACCACAGACCGATTCGACGGCATCCAGACCTTTCTCGAAGTGGTGGAGAGCGGCAGCCTCACGCTCGCGGCCGAACGGCTGCACCTCACGCGCTCGGCGGTGGGCAAGGCGCTCGCGCGGCTCGAGGCGCGGCTCGGCGTGCGCCTGCTCCAGCGCACCACGCGCAGCCAGAGCCTGACCGAGGAAGGGCAGGCCTACTACGAGCACTGCCTGCGCGCGCGGGCCGAGCTCGAGGCCGCGGAGTCGGGCCTCGAAAGCGGTCGCAGCGCGCCGCGCGGCCGCCTGCGCGCCAGCCTGCCGCTGGCCTTCGGCCATCACTACGCGGCACCGGCGCTGCTGGGCCTGATCGAGCACCATCCGCAGCTGCAGGTCGAGATCGCGATCGGCGACCGCCTGGTGGACCTGGTGCAGGAGGGCTTCGACCTCGCGGTGCGGATCGGCGAGCTGCCCGACAGCGATCGCCTGGTGGCGCGCCGCCTCGGCGAGCAGACGATGGTGCTCGCGGCCGCGCCGGCCTACCTGGCGCGCTTCGGCCGGCCGGCGGATGTGGCGGCGCTGGCGCAGCACCGCGGCATCGACTACTGCGGCCCCGGCGATTCGCAGCGCTGGCAGCTGCGCGATCCGCAGGACCGGCTGCACACGGTGCAGCTGCCCTGGCACGCGCGGCTGAACGACCTGCAGGCCGTGGCCGATGCGGCCATCGCGGGGGCCGGCATCGCCTGGCTGCCCGACTGGCTGCTGGCGCGCTACATGCAGGCCGGCCAGCTGGCGCGCGTGCTCGCCGACCACCGCGCCGACGCGATGCCGATCCACGTGCTCTGGCCGCACGCGCGCCACCTGCCCGCGAAGACGCGCTGCGCGATCGATGCGCTGGTCGCCGCCATGCCGGCCTGCATGGAAGAATGCCGGGGCCGCGCGGTACCCGCCGCGCGGCGCCACAGAAAAAAAGGAAGCCATCCATGAATCCGTTCTCCCTCCGTTCCTGGCGCCACCTGGGCAGCGCCGGCCTGCTCGCCGCCGCCTGCGGCGCTGCGCTCGCCGCGCCCGATGCACGCATCGCCGCGCTGGCCGCCGAGCAGAAGCAGCCGCTGCTCGATTCGCTGTCGCAGCTTGTGGGTATCGAGTCCGGCAGCCGCGACCTCGAAGGCCTCGCGAAGATCTCCGACCTGATCGCCGGCAAGCTCAAGGCCCTGGGCGGCGAGGTCGAGCTGATCGATCCCAGCGCCGAGGCCTATCGCATGGAGGACACGCCCGAGACGATGGGCCGCGTCGTTCGCGCGACCTTCAAGGGCACGGGCAAGAAGAAGATCATGCTGATCGCGCACATGGACACGGTCTACACCGTGGGCACGCTCAACAAGCAGCCGTTCCGCATCGAGGGCGACAAGGCCTACGGCCTCGGCATCGCCGACGACAAGCAGGGCGTGGCGGTCATCCTGCACACAGTGGCGATGCTGCAGGCACTCAAGTTCAAGGACTACGGCACGCTCACGGTGCTGATCAACGGCGACGAGGAGATCAGCTCGCCGGGTTCGCGCGCGCTCATCACGCGGCTCGGCGGCGAGCACGATGCGGTGCTGTCGTTCGAGGGCGCGTCGGTCAAGGAAGACAAGCTCTCGCTCGCCACCGCGGGCATCGCCTCGGTCACGCTCAACGTCACGGGCAAGGCCTCGCATGCGGGCTCGGCGCCCGAGCTCGGCGTGAACGCGCTCTACGAGCTGTCGCACCAGGTGCTGCAGATGCGCGACCTGTCCGACCCCGCGACGGGCCTCAAGATGAACTGGACCATCTCCAAGTCGGGCAGCAACCGCAACGTGATCCCGGCCACCGCCACCGCGGCCGCCGACGTGCGCGTGCTGAAGGTCAGCGACTACGACCGCATCGAGCAGCAGGTACAGGAGCGCGTGAAGAAGCAGCTGATCCACGAGGCCAAGGTCGACATGAAGTTCGAGCGCCGCCGCCCGCCGCTGGAAGCCACCGACGCATCGCGCGCGCTCGCCAGGCATGCGCAGGCGATCTACAAGGACGAGCTCGGCCGGCCGCTGGGCGCCGACGACAAGGCCGCGGGCGGGGGCACCGACGCGGCCTTTGCCGCGCTCAAGACCAAGGCACCGGTGGTCGAGCGCTTCGGGCTGCAGGGCTTCGGCGCGCACTCGGCCGATGCCGAATACGTGCTCCTCGATTCCATCGAGCCGCGCCTGTACCTCGCCACGCGCATGGTGATGGACCTCTCGCGCGACAAGGTCGCCGGCCGCTGAGCGCGCGATGCGGCTGCGCCACATCGAGGTCTTCAACGCGATCATGCTCACGGGCAGCGTGAGCGCGGCGGCCCGGCTCATCAACATCACGCAGCCGGCGGTGAGCCGCACCCTGCAGCATGCCGAGCTGCAGCTGGGCTTTCCGCTGTTCCAGCGCGCCAAGGGCCGGCTCACGCCGACCACCGAGGCGCTCACGCTGTATCCGCACATCGAGCGGCTGTTCGCGCAGCTCGACGAGGTGCAGCGCCTGGCGTCGAACCTGCGCGCGGGCAGCGACACGGGCGAGCTGCGCATCCTGAGCGTGCTCGCGCTGAGCTACGAGGTGCTGCCACGCGCGCTCAAGGCGTTTCGCGAGAAGCATCCGGGCTACGCGATCACG
Organism: uncultured Variovorax sp.; assembly: GCA_946478645.1. The sequence goes on along the minus strand of CAMLCW010000190.1, from coordinate 4,581 downwards.
GTCGAGTCGCTGCATTCGCCGCAGATCATGTCGGCGCTGCTGTTGCAGGAGGCCGACGTGGGCTTCGTCTTCAGCCCCGCGGTGCATCCGTCGCTCACGCAGGAGACGCTGGCCGACACGCGCATGGTGTGCATTGCGCCCAAGGGGATGCTGCCGCGCGCACTGGTGCGCAACGGTTCGGTCGCACTGCACGACCTGGTCGACCGGCCCGTGATCGGCCTCGACAGCCGCGACCCCGTGGGTACCAGCCTGAGCCAGGCCTGCCGCCAGGCCGGCGTCGGCTTCCAGCAGGCGGTGGTCACGGTGCAGACCTACCACGCCGCGCTGTCGATGGCGCACCACGGCCTGGGCGTGGCGCTGGTCGACGGCTGCACCGCACGTTCGGCCGACGCCACCAAGGTCGACGTGCTGGCGCTGGAGCCGCACATTCCGGTGCCGGTGCGCGCGCTGCGCTTCGCGGGGCGGCCCGACTCGGTGGCGGTGCGGGGCATCACGCGCTGCATGCGCGAGGCGATCGAGCAGGCGGCATAATCCCGCCCCATGCACGCCCTCCGCGCCATTCGCTTCCTGCACCGCCTGGTGCTGGCGTGGTTCATGGGCTCGCTGCTGGTGGCCGGCGCATCGCCGCTGGTGAACCCGCAGTCGATCGAACTGATCTGTTCCGCCGCCGGCACCGTCAAGCTCATCGTGCAGGGCGACGACGGTCCGTCCGAGATGGGCGTGTCGGCCATGCACTGCCCGCTGTGCATGGTCTCCGGGCCACCGCCTGCCGCCGTGCAGGTTGCGCTGCCCACGCCGCTGCCGCTCGGCCGCGCGCTGCAATCGATTCCCGCGGCCCGCATCGCGGCCGCCACGGCCGCGCCGCTGCCGGCGCGCGGGCCGCCCGCGCTCTCCTGAACTTCCGCCCTTCGTCCGCCTCACGCAGCCCGCCTACGGGTGCGCGGCGGTTCCCGGTCGTTCCGCGGCCGGCGCTGCGTTTCGCTTTTTCTCTTGCGCGCGCACGCCGATGGCCAGAGAGATTCCATGTCCCGCATTCCATTTGCTCCCACGCTGGGGCTGCTTGCCCTTCTTGGCGCCGCGAGCGCCCCCGCACGCGCGCAGGCTGCCGACGCCGCCACGCTGCCGCCGATCGAGGTGGTCGACGAGGCGCCGCGCCCGAACGGCCGGCTCGACCTCGACACCCCCTCCGGCACCGCGAGCCGCCTCGGCCTCACGCCGCGCGAGACGCCGGCTTCGGTCACGGTGGTGAACCGCAGCGCGATCGAGGCGCGCGGCGCGCAGGACACGCAGGAGATCCTGCGCGCGATTCCGGGCATCACCGCCCACGACGCGCCGGGCAACATCGGCGTGAGCTACCGCGGCTTCGGCAGCAACTCGATCGGCCAGCTCTTCAACGGCATCAGCGTGCAGTATTCGATCGCGGCGCGCCCGGTCGACAGCTGGATCTACGACCGCGTCGAAGCCATCGGGGGGCCGTCGAGCTTTTTGTTCGGCTCGGGTGCGCTGGGCGGCTCGGTCAACTACATCACCAAGGTCGCCGAGCGCGGCAACGACTTTGCCGAGGCGCAACTGCGGCTCGGCACCGAGCAGCTCAGGGAGGCCTCGTTCGGCCTGAACCGCCGCATCGCGGGCGATGGCGGGCCGGGCAGCCACCATGCGCGCATCGACGTGAACCACCGCGACAGCGAAGGCTGGACCGACGGAACGAAGCGCCGCGCCACGCAGCTCGCGGCCTCGCTGCTGTCGGACCTGGGCGGCGGGCTCACGCACACGCTGGCCTATGAGTTCCAGGACGAACAGGTCGACCGGCCGTACTGGGGCACGCCGGCGCTCAACCCGCTGGTCGGCACGATGCGCATCGACCCCGGCACGCGCTTCAAGAACTACAACAGCAGCGACGGTCTGTACGCGCAGCGCGTGCAATGGCTGCGCTCGGTCACCGAATGGCAGGCCACCGAGGCGCTGCAGCTGAAGAACACCTTCTATGCCTACGACGCGCTGCGCGACTTCCGCAACGTGGAGAGCTATCGCTTCGACCCTTCGAACACGGCGGTGGTCCGGTCCGGCGCGCTGCTGCAGCGGCACGACCACGCGGTGTGGGGAAATCGCATCGAAGGCCTCTACAAGGGGCGGCTCGGTGGGCTGAAGAGCGACTGGTCCTTCGGGCTGGATTTCAGCGAGAACCGCCAGACGCGCTTTCCGAACAGCCTGCCGGGCGCCGTGAGCACGGTGAACCCCTACGTCTTCGCGACCGAGCGCTTCTTCGAGGTGCCGGGCATGGTGCCGGGCTTCCGGCCCGACCGCGACAACCGGGTGCGCACCACGGCGCTCTACCTGGAGAACCGCACCGCGCTGGTACCGTCGCTGCATCTGGTGACGGCGCTGCGCCACGAGCGCATCGACCTCGACCTGGTCAACCGTCGCACGGTCGATGCGTCGAACCCCGCGACCTTCCACCGCGGCTACGCGCCCACGACCGGGCGCATCGGCCTGGTGTGGGATGTCGCGCCCGGTGCGAGCGTCTATGCACAGTACGCGACGGCGGCCGATCCGCCGTCGGGCGTGCTCTCCACCGCGTCGTTCGCCGACGTGCGCAACAACAGCGAGCTCACCACCGGACGCCAGCTCGAGGTCGGCACCAAGCTCGACTTCTGGCAGGGCAAGGGCACGGCCACGCTCGCGGCCTACGGCATCCGCCGCCACAACATCGCGACGCAGGACCCGGCCAATAGCGCGCTCACGGTGCTGGTGGGCGAGCAGTCGTCGAAAGGGGTGGAGCTGGCCGTGGGGCTGCAGCCCACGCCGCAATGGTCGCTGCAGGGCAACCTCACGTACGTCGATGCGCGCTATGAGCGCTTCACGCAGGGCGGCGTCTCGCTGGCCGGCCGCACACCCACCAACACGCCGGCCACGGTGGCCAACCTCTGGGTCTCGTACGCCTTCACGCCGAACCTGCAGGGCAGTGTGGGCGTGCGCCATGTCGGCAAGGTGTATGCCGACACGGCCAACACGCTGCACTGGCCCGGCTACACGCTGCTCGACCTGGGCCTGAGCTGGAAGCTCAACCGGTCGGTCACGCTGGTCGGCCGCATCCGCAATGCGACCGACCGCATCCATGCCACCAATGTGGGCAGCAGCTTTGCCTACCTCGGGGCGCCGCGCACGGCGGACCTGTCGTTGCGCGTGGCCTTCTGAACCGGAGCGCCGACATGCACCTCAAGCGCTGGTTGTTCCTGGTCCACCGCTGGCTCGGCGTGCTCGCCTGCGCCTTCTTCGCAATGTGGTTCGTCTCGGGCGTGGTGATGATGTACGTGGGCTATCCGAAGCTCACCGAGGTCGAGCGGCTGGGGCACTTGCCGGTGCTCGACGCTTCGGCGCCATTGCTCGCGCCGCGGCAGGCGCTGGACGCGGCTGAGCTCGCCGGGCCGTTGAAGGAATTGCGGCTTGCAGCGGCGAGTGGCGGACGCCCCGTGTACCTGGCCCGCGCGGCGGCGCACGACGGCGTGGTGGTGATCGACGCAGGCACGGGCGCCGTGCTGCGCGACATCGACCGCGAGCGCGCCCTTGCGAGCGCGCAGGCCTATGCGGGCGAGGGCGTGGCGGCCAGCCACCGCGGCACCATCGACGAAGACGCATTCACGCATTCGCGCGCGCTCGATGCGCACCGCCCGCTGCATGTGGTCGATCTGGCAGATGCGGTGGCCACGCGGCTCTACGTGTCGGGCCGCACGGGCGAGGTGGTGCGCGATGCGCCGCGCACCGAGCGGCTCTGGAACTATGCCGGCGCCTGGATCCACTGGCTCTATCCGCTGCGCGGCACCGCGCTCGACCGCCACTGGGCCGATATCGTCAACTGGCTGTCGATCGCCGGCATCGTGCTCACGCTGACCGGCACCGTGGTGGGCCTGATGCGCTGGCGCTTTCGCAACACCTATCACCGCAGCGGCTCGCACTCGCCCTACCAGGGCTGGATGATGCGCTGGCATCACATCGCGGGGCTGTTGTTCGCGCTCGTGACGCTGACGTGGATCTTCAGCGGGCTGATGTCGATGAACCCGTGGCGCATCTTCGACAGCGGTGCACCGGCGCTGCAAACCGAGGCGATGAATGGCGGCCCGCTCGAACTGCCCGCGGACGCGGCCGCGCCTGCGGCGCTGCTGGCCTCGGCGGGCGCCGGGGTGCGCGAGCTGCGCTGGGTGCGCGTGGCAGGGCGCACGCTGGTGATCGCCGAGCAGCCGGCCGCACGGCCGCGGCTGTTCGACCCGCGCAGCGCCGCGCCGCAGGCGCTCGATGCCGAGGCGCTGAAAGGCGCGGTGGCGCGCCTGTTGCCAAACAAGGTCGCGCGCATCGAGGTGCTGCGCGCCTACGACAGCCACTACTACGCACGCGAGCCGCACACCATGACCGGTGGCCGCGAGAAGCCGCTGCCCGTCTGGCGTGTGGTCTTCGCCGACGCGAACGCCACCTGGGTGCATGTCGATCCACAGACCGGCGCGGTGCTCGGGCGCTCCGACAGCCAGCGCCGCCTGAGCCGCTGGCTGTTCGCGATGCTGCACAGCTGGGACTGGCTGCCGCTGCTCG
>CAMLCW010000189.1 GCA_946478645.1 uncultured Variovorax sp. | reverse complement strand
GATTTGGATGGAAATCGCCGGGATTAGTGGGTCACTTCTGGATGGAAATCAACAGGCATGCCCGCAACGGCTCGTTCACCCACGTGGATCTGACCAAGCCGGAGTACATCGGCGCGACGGAGGTTTCGCTGCTGCAGCGTGCCCGCGACGCGCATCGGGCCGACAGAGCGGCAGGACGCCACTCGCTCGTCAAACTGATGACGAACCATCGGATTGACGTCGCAGACGCCCTTTACAAGCTGGTGCGATCCAACGACCACACCCTGAGAATCGACGAACTCTTCGCGGGCAAAACGTCGAGGAGTGCAACCGGTGCATTGCGCAAACTGTGGCAGGACCATCTCGGCATCGACGATGAGGAATTGCGTTCGCTGTGTTCTTCGCTGGGGCTGTCGACCGTCAGCGAATCGCTTGAGGATTTGCGGGAGCGCATGGACGAAAGCTTCCTGGCGCATGGCATACGACCCACAGTCACAAATGCCAGCGCGACGGCCTATGACGACACGGTCTACAAGTGGATAAGTCAAGGCATTCTCGAATTCGATCGCAAGACCTTCAGGGAAAAATGCGCTCAAGAAGACTTGCTTGCCGAGGCCGGGGGACTCAAGGGTCCCAAGGTGTTTGGAGTCAAGTCGTTCGAGCACTCGTTCGACAGGCTTGAAGACCGATGCGACGAGGTGTTGAACCTGGTGCCCTCATTTGAAGATCGCTTCATCAAGTCCGGGGCCTCTTGGCGAGATGACCTGCTACCAGCCCTGAGGGCATTCCTCACCGGGGCGGCGAAATCCGGTCAGCGGATCCGACTTGCCGTTGACGCCCACTCCACGCTGGCGTTCGCGGCCGGAACGATCCTGGATACCAAGTCCGGACGGGTGGTGGAGCTGGAGCAACGAACGCCGACCGCTACGGTGATCTGGGCACCGGACGATGCTGCGCCATCACCTGACTGGCCAGGTTGGAACTTTGCTGAATACGACCTGGGGACGGGTGGGAGCGACGTGGCAGTTGCGGTCTCGCTGACGCGCTCGACCGAGGCGGACGTGCGCCGCTACCTGCAGGGCAATCAGGCGATCGGTCGGCTGGTGGTCGCCGTACCCAGCGGCGGTCCCTCGCAGCGGTCAGTTCTTTGCGGCGCGCACGCAGACGTGCTGGCTGAGTCGCTGGCAGCCCGACTGAAGGAAGACCGCACTCGAGATGAAGCGACGAATCCCGCGCGCGCTCACTTGTTCATGGCGGTTCCCAACGCATTCCCGTTCTACCTCGGGAGACATATCCACACGCTGAAACCCGTCACCCTGTATGAATTCGACTTTCATGCTGAGCGAGACGGGTCATATCGACCGTCCGTGTCGCTGCCGGAAGCGGCGCAAGTAGCGCCGACTGCGGATCAGTCCTGATTCCACGAAGAGATCTAGTGCAGCCGGTCTCGTAGGAACTGAACGGCACTAGGCACCTGCTCCTTCTCGGGCAACCGCGCTGGATGCTCGGGCCGCTATGGGAGTATTTTATCCGGACAAAATTATTCGTGAGGCTAAAGTTCAATGGCGCGCTCACGAAAGATGTGTCGATGTTCGTTTAACTTGGAACGCTGCGTCCTTGTGAGTCAACGACTTAGCGCAACTCGACTCACCCCATGCGGAACTCTTGTCTCGTCTAAGTCAAGATCTTTGCGCATCTGTTTCACCTAACCCTGAACTTTGCTTAGGGATGTGTCGGCATGGCACCTCCGTAAGCAATTAGCTTTGGCGGAGCAGGTCCCCTGGAGTCATCACCAGCTCGAGCCGTTTGAGTGCGGCCGCCCTCGGCGACCTTACGCATGATCCAGAAACGCATCAATCTCGGCAGCGGTGCTTCTTGCCGTGCGCATCACCCCGATGAGCGTTGCCGAAGCCGGCCCAGTCCATTCGCCATAACCCACCAGCCATAGTCCGGGCAGGTCGCGCGAGCGAGTTCCTGCGACTGGGACTTTGCCGTCCTCGACAGCGGCGAGCGATATGAGGTGGTCCAGGGCCCCGCGAAATCCTGTGCACCAGATCACCGCGTCGGATTGGCGAGCGGTGCCGTCGTCCCAGAGCACGCCGTCGGGCGTCATCCGGCGGAAAGGTCTGACGGACGACAGCACCCCTCGAGCACGGGCGTCCATTACCGGCGGCACCATGACGATGTCCCCGAAGCCGCCCGGAAGCTCGTCGATGCTCCGGCCTTCCTGCAGCGCACGCCATCGTGCCGTCGCACGCTCGAACAGCACACGGCCGTCCACGTCATCTGGCAGGAACCTGGGCTCGTCTTCCGTGACCCACACGGTTTCGCTTGCCGAGAGCGACACTTCAGCCAGGATCTGAGCACCGGAGTTTCCGCCGCCCACGATCATGACGCGCTGACCTCGGAATTCCTCCGGACTCCGGTAGTGCGCCGAGTGGAGCTGGCGGCCGGTGAAATCCTGCATCCCCGGGTAGTCGGGCACGAAAGGCTTGCGCCAAGTTCCCGTCGCGCTGACGACCGTTCGCGCCGTCCAGGTTCTGTCGCCGGCCCGCACCTGAAAACCTTGTGGATCGCGCGTGACCGATGACACGAATACCGGTCGCTCGATCGGGAGCGCGTAGCGCTTTTCGTAGTCCCGCAGGTAGTTCACCACATGGTCGCGCCCGGGATAGGTTGTACCGGCGCTCGGCATCGGCCAACCCGCGATCGAACTCCACGCCGCCGGTGAAAACAGACGCAACGAATCCCATCCGTGCTGCCAGGCGCCACCGCCGTGTTCTTCGGCGTCCAGAATCAGGAACGAGCGTTGCGTGCGTCGCAGGAAGTACGCCACCGAGAGCGCCGCCTGGCCGCCGCCGATGATGATCACGTCGTAGGTCATTCGACTGTCGGGTCCCATTTCAATGCGTCTCCACGCCATGCGGGGTCGTCCTGAGGCTGGTGGTCATGATCACCAGCGCAAGGCAGGCAGACAGGCCCAGTCCGGCGGAAAACCACAGTGCACCATCGCCCCACCGCTCCACGGCCATGCCGAACAGGAACGGCGCGGCTGCCTGTACGAGGCGCGCCGGCACCATCAGAAAGCCCTGGCGCTGGCCGTAGCCCTTGGCGCCAAAGATCAAGAGCGGAAGCGTCCCGATGGCGATGGTCAGAATGCCGTTGCCCAAGCCGTGGAGCACCGCGAAGGCTGCAGCGGCTGAGGTGCCGAACAGGCCGAGACAGAGTGCGCCCAGTGGATGCGCCAGCGTGGCCAACTTGGCCGACAGCAAGGGGTGCGCGCGCTTCAAAAAAGTGAACTCGATCAGCCGTCCTGCCACCTGCGCCGGTCCGACCAGCGCGGCGATTCCCACCGCAGCGGCAAGCGTGGCACCGCTGGCCAGCAGCAGCGCGGGCAGGTGCGCGGCCATGGCCGTGCTGATGAACCAGGCCACTGCGAACACATAGGCCATCAAGACTGCGGCACGGCGCTGTCGCGCGGGCGCGAGACCAGGTCCGGCGTCCCTCTCGGATGTCCCGGTCTCCTTCGCAGCTGGATCGGCGCCGGGAGCGCGAGGCAAAAGCGCATTGAGCGGCAGGCCGACGACCAGATGCAATGCGGCCCACGCAAGACAGGCGCCGCGCCATCCCACTGTGCTTTCCAGGTAGGCTGACAGCGGCCACCCTACGGTGCTCGCAAAGCCGGCGAAGAGTGTGATGCCAGTAATTGCTCTGCGCGCGTTCTGGCCGTGCAGGCGCACCACCGTCGCGAAGGCTGCTTCGTAAAGTCCGCTGCCCATCGCTAGGCCCATCAAGGCCCAGGCTGCAAAGACGACGCTGGAATGTGTGGCCTGGCTCAGAAGAGCGAGACCACCGGCGAAGACAAGGTTGCTGGCCATGAGGACCGGCCGCCCGCCCAGGCGATCGATAAGCCGGCCTGAGTAAGGCCCGATCGCGGCCGCGACAAGCAGCGCCACCGAGAACGCACCGAAGACCGTGGAGACCGATGTGCCGACGTCCCTGCTGATGGCGCCGGCCAAGACCGCAGGAAGGTAGTACGACGACGCCCATGCCAGGGTCTGCGCCACCCCCAGCATCACCGTCGTCGTGGTCCTGCTCTGCAACGTCACTTGCTCCCTCAGATGCTCCGCAGGTTGACCCGCTTCGAGAGGGCTTCCGCGCTCTCACGCCGTTCGCTGTAGCGGTCGACCAGGTAGTCCGCGCAGTCCCGCGTGAGCAGCGTGAACTTCACGAGCTCTTCCATGACGTCGACCACGCGCTCGTAGTAGGGCGAGGGCTTCATGCGCCCGTCTTCCTCGAACTCGAGAAAGGCCTTGGCAACCGACGACTGGTTGGGGATGGTGATCATGCGCATCCAGCGGCCGAGCACACGCAGCTGGTTCACCGCATTGAACGACTGCGAGCCGCCCGACACCTCCATGACCGCCAGCGTCTTGCCCTGGGTGGGACGCACCGAGCCGACAGACAGCGGGATCCAGTCGATCTGTGCCTTCATGATCCCGGTCATGGCACCGTGGCGTTCGGGCGAGCACCACACCATGCCCTCGGACCACTGCGCCAGATCACGCAGCTCCTGGACCTTCGGGTGATCCTCCGGCGCGCCGTCCGGCAGGGGCAGTCCACGCGGGTCGAAGATGCGCGTTTCCGCACCCATCTTCCGCAGCAGCCGAGCTGCTTCTTCCGTCAGGAGCCGGCTGTAGGAGCGTTCTCGCACGGAGCCGTAAAGCAGCAGAATGCGCGGCGCGTGCGTGGCCCGCTCGGTTGGAAGCAGGCGCTGCAGATCCGGCTCGTGGAAGGCCTCGGGATCGAGGTTTGGGAGTTCAGGACTTAGCAACACGTTGGCCTTTCGCATCGATCACGGCTTCGCCGTCTTCCTTGGAAAACGCACCTAGCTGGGAACGCGGCAGGATGTCGAGCACTGCTTCGGAGGGGCGACACAGACGCGTGCCCAGCGGCGTCACCACGATCGGCCGGTTGATGAGGATCGGATGCTGCAGCATGAAGTCGATCAGCTGGTCATCGGTCCATTTCGGATCATCGAGGCCCAGCTCGTCGTAAGGCGTTCCTTTCCGCCGCAGAGCATCGCGCACCGGCGTGCCCATGGCCGCGATCAACTGCTTCAGCGTGGCCCGGTCAGGCGGGGTCTTCAGGTACTCGATGACCGTGGGCTCTTCGCCCGTGTTGCGGATCAGCGCGAGCACGTTCCGGGATGTACCGCAGGCGGGGTTGTGATAGATGGTGACGTCGCTCATGAGATCTCAAGCGTGTGGAGGGTGGATGGTTCGCTTCAGCCGACGCTGAGGCGCAGCGCCAGAGCAGCCAGCGTGACGGCGAGCACGGGGACGGTCATCACGATGCCGATCTTGAAATAGTAGCCCCAGCCGATCACCGTGCCCTTCTTCTCGAGCACATGCAGCCAGAGCAACGTGGCCAGGCTGCCGATCGGCGTGATCTTGGGTCCCAGGTCGCAGCCGATCACGTTGGCGTAGATCATCGCGTCCTTCACGATGCCGCTCGCGTTCGAGGCATCGATGGAAAGTGCACCGATCAGCACCGTCGGCATGTTGTTCATGACCGACGACAGCGCCGCCGTGAGGAAACCGGTGCCCATCGCCGCACCCCAGACGCCGCTTTGCGCGAAGACGTTCAGCAGCGAGGCGATTTGGCCGGTCAGCCCGGCGTTTCGCAGCCCGTAAACCACCAAGTACATGCCGAGCGAGAAGATCACGATCTGCCAGGGTGCGCCATGCAGCACCTTTCGCGTGCTGATGACATGCCCACGCGCCGCCACCGCCAGCAGGATGGCCGCGCCGACGGCCGCCACTGCGCTGACCGGCACACCCAGCGGTTCGAGGCCGAAGAAGCCGATGAGCAGGAGCACCAGCACGATCCAGCCCGCGCGGAAGGTCGCCGGATCTCGAATAGCTTCCACAGGGTTCTTGAGTTGCGCCACGTCGTAGCTGGTTGGTATGTCGCGGCGGAAGTAGAGCATCAGCACCAGCAGGCTGGCCGACACGGCCGCCAGGTTCACCGGGATCATCACGGCCGCGTAGTCGTTGAAGCCGATCTTGAAGAAGTCGGCCGAGACGATGTTCACCAGGTTCGAGACGATGAGCGGCAGGCTCGCGGTGTCGGCGATGAAGCCCGCGGCCATCACGAAAGCCAGCGTGGCGGCGGGCGAGAACCCGAGCGCGACGAGCATCGCCATCACGATCGGCGTGAGGATCAGCGCCGCGCCGTCGTTGGCGAACAGCGCCGAGACCGCGGCGCCCAGCAGCACGATGAAGGCGAACAGCAGCCGGCCGCGCCCGTTGCCCCAGCGCGCCACGTGCAACGCGGCCCATTCGAAGAAGCCGGCCTCGTCGAGCAACAGGCTGATGATGATGACGGCCACGAAGGTTGCGGTGGCGTTCCACACGATGCCCCAGACGACCGGGATGTCGGCGAGCTGCACCACGCCGAAGAGCAGCGCAATCACCGCGCCGAGCGAAGCGCTCCAGCCGATGCCGAGGCCCCGCGGCTGCCAGATGACCAGCACGAGGGTGAAGATGAAGATCAGGATGGCCGCAAGCATTGGAGAGTTTTTCTTGGTTTTGAATTGGCGATGCACGAGCGGACCCTGCCGGCCCGCTGCATGAGGTCGGAAATTGCGCGGTACTGGATCAGATGGCTTCGAGGGTTGCGCGCAGCTGCGCGTCGTCCAGGCTGTCGAAGGGAACTTGCGCCAGCTTGCGCATCCGTTCGCCGATGGCCTGGCGGGTGGACTCGAAGGCCTCCCTCTTCTCGTCTGCGTTCGTCCCGACATTGGAGGGATCCGGGTATCCCCAATGGATCTTCACGGGCGACCCGGGCCAGTAGGGGCACGTCTCCTGCGCCGCGCTGTCGCAGACGGTGATGACCACCCGCATGGTGGGCGCTTCGGCCTCTGTGAACTCGTCCCAACTCTTGCTGCGGTAGCTCGACGTGTCGATGCCTGCTTTCTGGAGCACCTCGATCGCCATCGGGTTGATACGGCCACTGGGTGCGCTGCCGGCGCTGTAGGCCCGCGCCTCGGCACCCAGTTCTTGCGCCCAGTGATTGAACATGCCCTCTGCCAGGACGCTGCGTGCCGAGTTGTGAGTGCAGAGAATCAGGATATTCGTCGTCATGTCAGCGGGTTCCGATGTCGCGCAGCTCGCGCCGGATGGCTAGGGTCTCGAGCTTGGCCAGCGGCAACGAGAGCAGAAATTCGATCCGGCGCTTCAAGGTGACAGCGGCGTCCATGAAGGCGCGGTGCTTGACCTCGTCCGAGCCTTCAACGGCCGCGGGATCCGGAAGGCCCCAATGGGCGCTGATGGGTTGCCCCGGCCAGATGGGGCAGACCTCACCGGCAGCCTGGTCGCAGACGGTGATCACAAAGTCCATCTGAGGCGCATCGGCCTTGGCGTACTCTGCCCAACTCTTGCTGCGGTAGCCGCTGTCGCGATAACGCAGCTGACGCAAGGTGGCCAGCGCCAACGGATGCACGGCGCCCTTGGGGTGGCTGCCGGCCGAGTAAGCGGTAAAACGCTCTGAGCCCAGCTCCTCGAGGATGCCCTCGGCCAGGATCGAGCGGGCGGAGTTGCCTGTGCAGATGAACAGGACGTTGTGTTTTGGGTCGGTCATGAGAGGCTTTCAGCAGCAGGCTTTGTTCGGGGTGGCAAGCACAGGAGCCGTCTTCGGACCAACCGGGCCGGCGCAGCAAGCGCTTTTCGAGAGACCCAGCTGTTCGGCCGCCTTCGAAGCCAGACCTTGCACCTGCTGGCTGACCTGGTCGCGGCCCTGGCCGAAGATCCTGGAGGCATCCATCGTCCGGTAGTGCTCCCATGCCACGCCCTGCGGGTCGGTGACCCAGTGCTTCTCGCTCTTGGCATAGCAGCAGACCGTGGCCCCCTCATCGAACAGCGCGCGGTCGGCCGACTGGGCGCGGACCTTGAGCTCGGCGAGTTCGTTCTCATCCTCGGCCTGGATGCCGAGATGGTCGACGCCCGTGCCATGGCCTCTCGTGGAAATCGCGAAGTTGACCCGAGGGTCCTCCAGCATCCACTTGGCGTAGTCCTGCTCGACGCGAGCCGGCTCCGCAGCGAAAAGGTTGGAGTAAAACGCGATGCTCTCGCTCAGGTCATCGACATGCAGGTGAACGTGGAAACGCTTCATGATGGCTCTCCTAAGTGGACGTTGACGGGTGACATTGGGATTGCGTGAGCCCGTGGCTAGAGATCGACTGGTCAAGCCGGCTGAACATGCAAGTGGCCGAGGCCGGGCAGATGCTCGCGAACTCGCTGAGCGCTCGGATTGCATCCGGCGCGTCAGTCCTGGGGCAAGGGAGGTAGCCCCGTGCAGCAAAGAAGTTGGGTGCGGTTGTCGTGAGCAGGAAGAGTCGCTGGACGCCCGCCGCAACGGCTCGAGCTTCGATTGCGCGCAGGAGTTCATCGCCGAGGCCCGTGCCACGGAGCTCATGCGCCACCGCGAGGGAGCGCAACAAGCCGGCATCACCCGTGCGCTCGAGCCCGACGCAGCCCACCAGCCTGTCGCCGGCGCGAAGCACCAGGAAATCACCCATGTGCCCCAGATCCAGATCGATCTCGGGCAACTCGCAAGTGCGCAGCAGCGCGCGAACCTTGGACAGGTCGGCTGTACTCGCCAGTTCTGGTTTCATGATGGATGAGGTGTGCGGTCGTCAGCAAGCACATGAGGCGTCAACTTCGGTGGCGCATGCCTGCCCCTTGCAACAGTTCTCGGTCAGGTATCCCAAGAGCGCGTTCATCTGCTCGAACGATGCCCGATAGATGAGATGCCGCCCTTGGCGCTCCTGCGAGACGAGGCCCGCGTTCGTGAGCTCTTTGAGGTGAAACGACAAACTCGTGGCCGGGACATCCAGAGCTTCCGTGAGCGTGCCGGGGGTCATGCCCTCAGGGCCGGCGACAACCAAGGCGCGAAACACACGAAGGCGCACCGGTTGCGCGAGTGCAGCCAAGGAACGAACGACTGTATTTTCTTCCATGATTCAAGTATTGTCGAAATATTGAAGTTAAGCAAGTGGGGCGCTCGTTTCGGGATGATGTCGCGGCCTCAGCGGGACCTTTACATCCTCGTTGATGGCAGCTTTGCCTTACTTCCAGTGATCCCCTTATTTAGCCGGGCAAGAAACGCACGAAGATTAAATGGCGTGTCCGCTAATCTCCACCGGCGTTCCGCAGCGGCCCCGGCCATCCTGACGTACGGCCTTGAAACTCCGCCGATTGCCCTTATGATTAGCACTCGCTGCTGTTGAGTGCTAACAACCAGGCCTCGCTTCCAGTCGATGGCTGCCTGCGTTCCCGCGGGCGCCGACCACAACCCCGTTTCTTATCCAGGAGATGCAATGAAACTTCGTCCTTTGGCCGATCGCGTGATCGTCAAGCGTGTTGACAGCGAAACCAAGACCGCCTCGGGCATCGTCATCCCCGACGCCGCCGCCGAGAAGCCCGATCAGGGTGAAGTCCTGGCCGTGGGCCCGGGCAAGCGCAACGACAAGGGCGAGCTCTCGGCCCTGACCGTCAAGGTCGGCGACCGCGTGCTGTTCGGCAAGTACAGCGGCCAGACCGTGAAGGTCGACGGCGACGAGCTGCTCGTGATGAAGGAAGACGACCTGTTCGCGGTCGTCGAGAAGTAAGCCGCCGGCTTTTCTTCTTCTCCCGTCTCTCTCAATCCAATCAGATCCCATTCGGAGTTAATCAACATGGCAGCAAAAGACGTAGTCTTCGGCGGTGAAGCCCGCGCACGCATGGTCGAAGGCGTCAACATTCTCGCCAACGCCGTCAAGGTGACCCTGGGCCCCAAGGGCCGCAACGTGGTGCTCGAGCGCTCGTTCG
>CAMLCW010000188.1 GCA_946478645.1 uncultured Variovorax sp. | reverse complement strand
CGCCGGCTGGTCCATCGCCTCGCAGATGCGCCGGAAGATCGCCTCCGACGATCCCACCACGGTGACCCAGACGCCGTCCGCCGTGCGGTACATGTTCGATGGCGCGGTGTAGGTCGCGCGCGAGCCGGCGCGCCCGCGCACGCCGCCGAGCTGCTCGAACTCCACCGCCAGCGGCTCCAGCAGGCGCAGCATGGCTTCGGTGGCCGAGAGGTCGATCTCGCGCCCGGGTTCGCCGGGGCGCTGGCGGCGCTCGACCATCGCCGAGGCGATCGAGAACGCGCCGAACAGCCCGGCCACCACGTCGCCGAGCGGATAGTTCATGTGCTGCGGGCTGCCGTCGGGCTCGCCCGTGAGGTGCGCGAAGCCGCTCATCGCCTCGAAGATCCGCGCGAAACCGGGACGCTGCGCATAGGGGCCGGTCTGCCCGAATCCTGTGAGCCGCAGCACCGTCAGCCGCGGATTGGCCGCATGCAGCGTGGCGAGGTCGAGCCCCCAGCGGTCGAGCGTACCGGTGCGGAAGTTCTCCACCAGCACGTCGAACTGCGGCAGCAGGCGCAGGAACAGCGCGCGGCCCTCGGGCTTGCGGACGTCGAGCGAGATGCCGCGCTTGCCGCGGTTCGTCACTTTCCAGTGCAGCGCATGCCGGTCCTTCACGGGCGCCAGGGTGCGCAGCGAATCGCTGCCGTCGGGCAGTTCGAGCTTGACGACCTCGGCGCCGAGGTCGGCGCACAGCGTTGCAGAAAACGGCGCGGCGATGACCGTGGCCATGTCGAGAATGCGAACGCCGGCCAGCGGACCGGTGCCCGATGGCGCCGCGCAGGCTTGAGAGTGGGAAGTGGAAGAAGTGCTCATGGGCTGCCGAAGAGGATCAGCAGCCGAGCATCTCCGCCGCGGCAACATGGCACAACCGTTGTTTTGGCATGTTAGCCGCGGCGCCGGCGTGCGCCGTGCGCCTCAGTGTGCGGGCAAGAGGAAGTCCTGGCTGATGCGCATGCCGAGTTCGTTCACCCGGTCGAGGAACTGCGTGAGGTAGGCATGCAGGCCCGTGGCCAGGATCTCGTCGACGCGCGCGTACTGCAGGTCGGCCAGCAGCTTGCCGGCGCGGCGCTGGCTCTCGGCGCTCTGGTCGTTCTGCACCTTGGCGAGGTTGTTGACCACCTCGGACAGGCTCGCATGCAGCGAGCGCGGCATGTCGGCGCGAAGGATCAGCAGTTCGGCCACGCGCTCGGGCTTGATCACGTCGCGGTACACCTTGCGGTAGATCTCGAAGGCCGACACGCTGCGCAGGATCGCGCTCCAGTGATAGAAGTCGTATTCCTGGTCTTCCTCGGTGGCGGTGCCGAAGAACTCGCTGTTGAGCGCATGGAACTTGACGTCCACCAGCCGCGCGGTGTTGTCGGCGCGCTCGATGAAGGTGCCCAGCCGCGAGAAGTAGAAGGCCTCGTCCTGCAGCATGGTGCCGAGCGTGACGCCGCGCGACAGGTGCGAGCGGAACTTGACCCACTCGAAGAACTGCGCCGGGTCGCGCTCGAAGCCGCCCGCGCGCAGCATGCGGTTGACCTCGAGCCAGGTGGTGTTCTGGGTTTCCCAGGCCTCGGTGGTGAGCGCGCCGCGCACCGCGCGGGCGTTCTCGCGCGCGGCCTTGAGGCACGAGACGATCGACGACGGATTGCTCTCGTCCTTGACCATGAACTCCATCACCTCGTTGGGCGTGATGTGCGCGTACTTGGCGTCGTACGCAGGCAGCAGCTCGCTGATCGACAGCACGCCCTGCCAGCCGTACTTGGCCACTTCGGCCGACTGCGGCAAGAGCGAGGTCTGGTAGTTGACGTCGAGCATGCGCGCGGTGTTCTCCGCGCGCTCGGTGTAGCGCGACATCCAGTAGAGGTGGTCGGCGGTGCGTGACAGCATCGTTTGTTTCTCCTGTTGTTCCTGCCTGCGCTCAGGCCGACGACGACTGGCTCTGCGACTGCGACTGCGCATCGGGCCGCGTGCGCGGCGCGCGCTCCGCCTCGAGCACCCAGGTGTCCTTGGTGCCGCCGCCCTGCGACGAGTTGACCACCAGCGAGCCTTCCTTGAGCGCCACGCGCGTGAGCCCGCCGGGCACCATCTGCACTTCGCTGCCCGACAGCACGAAGGGCCGCAGGTCGATGTGGCGCGGTGCGATGCCGGCGTCGACGAAGGTCGGCGAGGTCGACAGGCTCAGCGTCGGCTGCGCGATGTAGCCGTCGGGCTTGGCGATCACGGCGCGCTTGAAGTCGTCGATCTCGGCCTGGGTCGAGGCCGGCCCGATCAGCATGCCGTAGCCGCCCGCGCCGTGCACCTCCTTGACCACCAGGTCCTTCATGTTGTCGAGCGTGTATTGCAGTTCGTCCTTGTTGCGGCACATGTAGGTCGGCACGTTCTTCAGGATCGGCTGCTCGCCGAGGTAGAACTCGACCATCTTCGGCACGTAGGGGTAGATCGACTTGTCGTCGGCCACGCCGGTGCCCACCGCATTGCAGATCACGACGTTGCCCGCGCGGTAGGCGCGCATCAGTCCCGCGCAGCCGAGCGTGGAGTCGGGGCGGAACACCTCGGGGTCGAGGAAGTCGTCGTCCACGCGGCGGTAGATGACGTCGACGCGCTTCGGCCCGCGCGTGGTGCGCTTGTAG
This sequence comes from uncultured Variovorax sp., assembly GCA_946478645.1. The sequence goes on along the minus strand of CAMLCW010000188.1, from coordinate 7,311 downwards.
ACGAAGTCGTCCTTGACCATCAGGTCCTGGCCTTCCACCAGGTCGACGCCCATCTGCTGCGCGAGGAAGGCATGCTCGAAATAGGCGCTGTTGTACATGCCGGGCGTGAGCACCACCACCGCCGGGTCGGCCGTGGCGGGGGGCGCGCTGGCGCGCAGCGTCTCGAGCAGCAGGTCGGGGTAGTGCGCCACGGGCGCGATGCGGTTCTGGTTGAACAGGTCGGGAAAGAGCCGCATCATCATCTTGCGGTTCTCGAGCATGTAGCTCACGCCGCTCGGCACGCGCAGGTTGTCCTCGAGCACGTAGTACTCGCCGTTGCCGGCGGCATCGGGCGCGCGCACGATGTCGATGCCCGAGATGTTGGAGTACACGTCGTGCGGCACGGTGACGCCCATCATCTCGGGCCGGAACTGGGCGTTGTGGAGGATCTGCTCGGCCGGGATGATGCCGGCCTTGATGATCTCCTGGTCGTGGTAGACGTCGTGCAGGAAGCGGTTGAGCGCCGTCACGCGCTGCACCAGTCCCTTCTCCATCTGCTCCCACTCATGGGCGGGAATGATGCGCGGCAGCAGGTCGAACGGAATGAGCCGCTCGGTGCCCGAGCCGTCCTCGTCCTTGGCGCCATACACCGCGAAGGTGATGCCGACCCGGCGGAAGATCATCTCCGCCTCTTCGCGCCGCGCGCGCATCACCTCGGGAGGTTGCTTCGCGAGCCATTGGTCGTAACGCTTGTAATGCTGCCGGATCGCAGCGCCTGCATAGGGCAGCTGCTCGTACATTTCGTCGAATTTTTTCATTGAACGACCAATCTCCTTGCGCATAGCTTAGCAAGTTCGAGGCCAGTAGAACCCCTTAGGTTCCGGCCGCGCAGCGGGCTGCCGGCCTCAGGGCATTCGGTGATGCCAGTAGCGCGCATGGCGCTCACGCTCGCAGTCCACCTCGGCGGGCGCCGTGCTGCGCCAGCGCGCGGCGCCGCAGCGGGTGCTCTCGACCAGGCGCGCGCCCACCTCGGCATAGCGCGCCGCCACCTCGGCGGCGGGATGCCCGAAGCGGTTGCGGTAGCCCGCCTGCACCAGCGCCACGCGCGGCCGCACGGCCTCGAGCAGCGCCGCGCTCGACGAGGTCTTGCTCCCGTGGTGCGGCACCAGCAGCAGGTCGGCGCGCAGCTGCGGCGTGCGCGCCACCAGCGCCGCCTCCTGCAGGCGTTCGATGTCGCCCGCCAGCAGCGCCGCGGCCCGGCCGTTGGCAATGCGCAGCACGCACGACACCGCGTTCGGCTTGGTGAACGAGAGGTAATCGGCCGGTACCGGATGGAGCACCTCGAAATCGATGCCGTCCCAGGTCCAGCGCTGGCCCGCCTCGCAGCGGCTGGCCGGCCGCAGCGCCTGCAGCGGATGGCCGGCCTCGATGGAACTCAGCAGCGCGGCCCCGGGCTGCATCGCGAGCACGGCGGCAACGCCGCCGCTGTGGTCGCTGTCGCGATGGCTCAGCACCAGCGTGTCGAGCCGCACGTCGAAGGCACGCAGCAGCGGCACGAGCACGCGGTGCCCCGCATCGCTGCCGAGGCCGTAGCGCGGCCCCGCGTCGAACAGCAGGCTGTGCCCCGCGGTGCGCACCAGCACGGCGTTGCCCTGGCCGATGTCCGCCGCCAGCAGCTCGAACTCGCCATGCCCCGGCCGTGGCGCCTGCCAGAGCAGCACCGGCAGCAGCAGCGGCAGGCCGGCCATGCGCAGCGCCCAGGGAAGCCGCATCGCCAGCAGCACGCCCCCCAACACCCCGCAAGCGGCCATCCAGGCCGGTGCCGCGGCGACCGAGTAGGTGGCCCACGGCAGCGCGGCCAGCCAGGCGAGCAGCGCGCCGAGCAGTTGCACGGCCGCTGCCGCCAGCAGCCACAGCGCCGGCAGCAGCGTGCCGAGCATCGCCAGCGGCGTGATCACCAGCGTGACCCAGGGGATCGCCACCACATTGGCGACCAGGCCGGCCAGCGAGACCTGCTGGAAAAACAGCAGGCCGAGCGGCGCCAGCGCCAGCGTCACCACCCACTGCTCGCGAAGGAAGGCCGCGAGCCGCGCCGCGGGGCCGAGCGCTTCGGCGGCCGGGCGCAGGAAGCCGGTCGTGAAGAGAATGCCGACCGCCGCGAAACTGAGCCAGAACCCGGCCTGCATCAGCGCCCACGGGTCCAGTGCCACCACCACCGCGGCGATCAGCAGCCAGACGTGCGGCCACGGCCAGCGCCGCCCCGACAGCCGCAGCAGCGCCACGGTCGCGAGCATCCACACCGTGCGCTGCGACGGCACGCCCCAGCCGCTGAAGAGCGCATAGAGCCCGGCCAGCCCCACGCCACCGAGCAGCGCGGCCTGCGGCGCCGGAACGCGCTGCATCAGCCAGGCGCTGCGGCGCCAGAGCGCGCCGACCGCATGCGCCGCGAGCCAGGCGAACATCGTGATGTGCAGCCCCGAGATCGACATCAGGTGCGCCACGCCGGTGGCGCGGAAGATGTCCCAGTCGGCGCGATCGATCGCCGCCTGGTCTCCGGTGACGAGCGCGGCGATGATGCCGGCCTGCCGCGCATCGGCAACGTGTTCGAAGACCGCCTCGCGCACCGCCTCGCGGGCCCGCTCGACCGGATGGCGCCAGGTCGCGCCGAGCCGCTGCGGTGCGGTGCTGCGCGCACCGGTGCGCACGTAGCCCGTGGCCTGGATGTCCTGCTCCCAGAGCCGCAGCTCCTGGTCGAAGCCATGCGGGTTGAGCGTGCCGTGTGGCGCCTTGAGCCGCACCGTGAAGCACCAGCGCTCGCCCGCGTGCAGTGCGATGGCATCGCCGCCGGCCGCGGCATCGCGGTACCAGCCCAGCGCGATGCGTGCCGGCAGCAGCGGCGGCGGCTGCCGGGCTGCGCCGTCCGCGCCGGCCCATTGCACTGATTCGACGTCGAGCCGGAACCGCGTGCCGCCTTCATAGGGGCGCGGCATCTGCGCAACCACGCCGACCACCTGCAGGTCGCGCCCTTCGAGGGCCGGATCCAGTACATCGGCCAGGAAGGCGCAGGCGCGGACGCCCGCGAGCCCCGCGCCGCCGCAGGCACCGGCGAGCAGCGCCAGCGCGAGCAATGCCATGCGAGGCATGCGTCCGGCGCGCCCGGCGCGGGCAGCCAGTGCGACGACGGCCAGCGCGCCCGCGATGCACAGCGCCGCATAGGCCGGCCACGGCCAGAGCAGGCCCTGCTGCAGTTGCAGCGCACTGCCCAGCACCCCGCCGGCCATTGCCGCGAAGGGCCATGCCGCGCGCGCGGCCTGCGTGTATGCCATGCCTACCTGCCTTCCCTTGCTGCGCCTCGAGCGGGCGCGTCGCGTGTTTTTCTACGTTTGGTTCTGCGCGGGAGTATGCGTGAACGCGGCTCTACTTCGGATGCCTGCGCCCCCGGTCGACGAGGCCCAGGTTCCCCCCGATCATCTCGAACACGCGCCGCGTCACCGGGCTCACCGTGTTCTTGCGCATGTACAGGAAATAAGGCACGTCGGGCAGCGGCGGCAGCCCTTCGCGCACACCGAGCACGCGGGTGTACGAATCCACGAACTCGATGCCGCGCGCCGCCACGCCAAGGCCTGCGCGCAGCGCGGCCTTCACGCCCAGCACGTTCGACGTCGTGTAGCTCGCAGTCCAGGTCAGGCCTGCCCCCTGCAGTGCTTCCGTCGCCATGCGATGAAACAGGCTGGGCCCGTCAATCACGATCAGCGGCACCGGCTTGGATGGATCGTGCTTGTAGCCCGCAGCGCAAAGCCACACGGTGGGATGCATGCGCAGCAGAACCCCCTCGACTTCAGGCTCGACCCGGTTGGCAATGACGATGTCCAGTCGGCCCTGCACCAGCGATTCCATCAGGTACGGACTGCGGGATATCTCGATGTCGATCTGCATGCGCGGCATGGTCTGCGCGATCTGCGCCAGCACGCGCGGCAGCAGCAAGTCGGCCATGTCATGCGGCGCGCCGATGCGCACGCGCCCCTGTTCCCCCGAATCCGTGAGCCCGCGAAGCGCTTCGTCGTGCACCGCGAGCAATTGCCGCGCATACACCAGCAGCCGCAGCGCATGGCTGCTCATGCGCTTGTTGCGGCCCGCCTTGTCGAACAGGGGGAAGCCGATGCGCAGCTCCAGCCGCTGCATCTGCTGCGTCACTGCCGACTGTGTGAGGTCGAGCCTCGCCGCCGCCGCCGCAAACGAGCCGCATTCCTCGATGGCCACGAGGGTCCTCAACTGGTCCAGGTCCAAAGCACGCATAGTTCACGAATTCTAATGATTCACGCATCCAGAAGCGATTGATTCTTTCGTCCACCAGCGGGCACCATCGCGATACCGACAGGGCTGAATGAGATGTCACCTTCGGTCGACCTCTCCCGCGTCGGCCGGAAATACATCAGCTTTACTGACAATTGAAAAGGATTGGCGATGAGCATTTACGACCACACTTCCCGCGCGGTGTCGCACACCCTGGCCAAGGTCAAGGGGCGCCTGGAAGCCGGGCTGACACGCGATACGCTGGCGCAGGTCCAGCAGGACCTGATGGCGCTGGCCGCGCAGGCCTCGCTCTGGTCGGCCGAGCGGTTCCCCGCCCCTGCCGCGGGCGAGCTGCAGGCGCGCTACCTCGTGGGGGAGGACAAGGCGCTGGGCCATGCGCTCTATCTCAACGTCATGCGCCCGGGCAAGCGCATCCTTCCGCACAACCACACGACCTGGGCCTGCATCGCCGCTGTGGAGGGCTCCGAGATCAACCGCCTGTACGAGCGCACCGACGGCAGCCGCGAGGCCGGCCCCGCGACGCTGCGCCCGGCCGGCGAAGTCGTCGTGGCACCGGGCAGCGGCATCGCGCTGATGCCCGACGACATCCATTCGGTCGAGATTCCGCCGGGCCAGGAGATCCGCCACCTGCACATGTACGGACGCCCGCTCGAATCGCTGTCCGAGCGGCTGGCCTACGACATGGAGCGCGGCACCTGCGCGCGCATGACCATGGGCGTGAAGACCACGGTGAACCCATGACCGCCGCGGTGCTCCAGAAAACACCGCCGAACGCGATCGGCGCGCACACCCTCAAGCGCTGGCTGCACGACGGCCAGGAACTGGCGCTGTTCGACGTGCGCGAGCGCGGCCCCTTCGCCGAGTCGCACCTGCTGTTCGCGATCCCCCTGCCCTACAGCCGGCTCGAACTCGATGCACCGCGCCTCGCGCCGCGCCGCAGCGTGCGCACCGTCGTGTGCGATGCGGATGGCAAGGGTGCCGCGGTGCAGGCCGCGCGGCGCCTCGAGGCGCTCGGCTACCGCGACGTCTATTTGCTCGAAGGCGGCACCGCGGCCTGGGCCGCGGCGGGCTACGGCCTGTTCGCAGGCGTGAACGTGCCCTCCAAGACGTTCGGAGAACTCGCGGAGCTGGCCTACGGCACGCCGCACATCGGCGCCACCGAACTGGCGCGCCGCGTCGCCGCGGGCGAGCCGCTCGCGATCCTCGACGGCCGTCCGATGACCGAGTTCCGCAAGATGAGCATCCCCGGCGGTACCTGCTGCCCGAACGGCGAACTGCCCTACCGCGTGACGACCCTGGTGCCCGATCCGCGCACCACGGTGGTCATCAATTGCGCCGGGCGCACGCGCAGCATCATCGGCGCGCAGACGCTGATCAACCTCGGCCTGCCGAACCCCGTGCTGGCGCTCGAGAACGGCACCCAGGGCTGGACGCTGAACGAGCTCGCGCTCGACCATGGCCGCGACCTCGGGTATCCGCCGGACTCGGGCAGCACCGCGCTGCGCGAAGCCGCCCTGCGGCTGGCCGCCGCGCACGGCGTGCAGATGGTGGCGCCGGAGACGGTGAGCGCATGGGCGCGCGACGGCGCGCGCACGCTGTACCTGTGCGACGTGCGCTCGCCCGAGGAGTTCGCCGCCGGCAGCCTGCCGGGGGCGCAGCACACGCCCGGCGGCCAGCTGATCCAGTCGACCGACGAGTACATCGGCGTGCGCCATGCACGGCAGGTGCTGTTCGACGACGACGGCGTGCGCGCGCCCACCGTCGCGAGCTGGCTGCGGCAACTGGGACACGACGCGCATGTGCTCGACGGCGGCTTGCGCAGCGGGCTGGCACTGCACACGGCGCCGGTTGTCGAGCTGCCACTTGCGCCGCCCGAGGTGGCGCCATCGGAGGTGGCCGAAGCACTGCGCGATGGCAAGGTGCAGGTGGTCGACCTGCGCCCGAGCGCACTCTTTCGCCAGTCGCGCATTCCCGGCGCCGTCTGGTCGATTCGCCCGCGCATGCGGGCACTCGCCGACGCCTCGGACGGCCGCCCCCTCGTGCTCGTGGCCGAGCATCCGTCGATGGCCGCGCTCGCGGCCTCGGAACTCGGCGCTTCGGCCCAGCGGCTGTCGCTGCTGCGCGGCGGCTTCGAGAGCTGGGCCGCAGCGGGCCTGCCCGTCGACACCGCGCCGCTCGCGGCCTCGCAGGACGAGCACATCGACTTCGTGTTCTTCGTGCACGACCGCCACGACGGCAACAAGGAGGCCGCGCGCCGCTATCTCGCCTGGGAGATCGGGCTGGTCGCGCAGCTCGATCCGCAGGAGCGCGCCATGTTCCGCCTGCCCGGCGACGGCAGCGGCTCACCGGCGGCCGGCAAGGGGAGCGCACCGTGACGGCCACGAACCGGCGCGCATTCGTCGCGGCCTGCGCCGCCGCGGCCGCCCTCGGCAGCACGGGCCGGGCCCTGGCCCAGGCCGACACGACACGGCTGGTGGTTCCCTTCTCGCCCGGCGGCACCAGCGACATCGTGGCCCGCCTCCTGGCCGCCCACGCCGGGCCGCTCGCGAGCCGCATCGTGGTCGACAACAAGGCCGGCGCCTCCGGCGCCATCGGCCTGCGCGCCGTGGCGGGGGCGCCACCGGACGGGCACACGCTGCTGGTGGGCAACATCTCGACCCAGGCCATCGCGCCGCATCTGCATGCCGACAAGGGCTACCCCGGCATCGACGTGTTCACGCCCCTCGCGCTGACCGGCCGCACCACCAACTTGATCGTGGTGCATCCCGGCACGGGCATTCGCGACTTGGCCGACTTGGCCAGGCACATGCGCGGCGCCGTGCCGGTGAGCTACGCGAGCGGCAGCAATGGCGGCTCGCCCCACCTGAGCTTCGAACTGCTGCGCCAGCGCATGGAATGGAAAGCCGAGCACGTGGCCTACAAGGGCGCCGGCCCGATGATCTCCGACCTGCTGGCCGGGCATGTGCAGATCGGCATCGACACCCTGCCCGCCCTGCTGCCCCACGTGCAGCGCGGCGC
>CAMLCW010000187.1 GCA_946478645.1 uncultured Variovorax sp. | reverse complement strand
ACTGGAGTTCAGACGTGTGCTCTTCCGATCTTGACCAGGGTGCCGGCGACGCCGTAAAGGGCCCCCATCAGCATGAAGCCGAGGTACAGCTGCCGCGCCAGCGGAATGCCGGCCAGCACCGAGGCCTCGCGGTTGGAGCCGGTCAGGTAGGCATTGCGGCCGAACACTGTGCGCGTCATCAGCACCCACAGCGCGAGGCCCAGCACCGCGACCCAGATCAGCGCCGCCGGGATGCCGCGAAAGCCGGAGAACACCCAGGCCAGCAGGCCGAGCGCCGAAGTGAGGCCGACCAGGCGCACCGCCATCGCGAGGTTCCGCCGGCCATCGCCCGCCGACGCGCTGTTGTTGCGTGCACGCACGATCTGCCAGGCCGCCACGGCATAGACCAGGCCCAGGACGAGCATCGATGCCGGGATGGGAATGAAGGCCTCGCTGAGCGCGGAGTACTCGCGCGAGACGGGTGCGATCGTCGCCGCATCGGTCGCGTAGTAGCCGATGCCGCGGAAGGCCAGCAGGCCGGCGAGCGTGACGATGAACGAGGGCACGCCCACGCTCACGACCCAGACGCCTTGCCATACGCCCATCAGCACGCCCGCTGCCACGGTGATGAGGATGGTGGGCACGATGTCCATGCCGTAGCTCAGCTGCAGGGTCGCGGCCACCACGCTGCACAGGTACACCGCGCTGCCGACCGACAGGTCGATCTCGCCCATGGTCATGAGGATGGAGACGCCGGCAGCCACCAGCGCGACGATCGAGGCCTGGCGCAGCAGCAGCGACAGATTGCGCGGCGTCAGGAAGATGTCGCCGGACGCCACGTTGAACACGATGGCCAGGACCACGAAGACCGTCAGCATGGTGAGGGTGCGGGCATCGAGCACGCGCCCGATCCCGCGGGCCCCGCCCGGCCGCGTCAGCGGAGCGACGCCAGCGCTGGAAGTTGCATTGGCCATGTCAGCGCACCTCCCCGGTTGCCGCGGCCATCAAGGCCTGGCGGGACGCCTGCGTCTTGTGCGCGAACTCGCGAGTGATGCGGCCCTTGTACATCGTGAGGATGCGATCGCTCTCGTCGAGGATCTCGTTCATGTCGCTGGAAATCATCAGTACTCCATTGCCCTGCTCTGCCAGTTCCCGCAGCAGCTTGTAGATCTCGTAGCGCGCACCGATGTCCACGCCGTAGGTCGGTTCGTCGACGATCAGGATGCGCGGATGGATCGCGATCCAGCGTGCGAGCAATACCTTCTGCTGGTTGCCTCCGCTGAACCACTCGACCTTCGCGTCGAGGCGCGGTGGACGCAGGTCGAGCCGCTCGATCAGGGTCCGGTTGCGCGCCATCTCCTGGCGCGAACGGATCAGGCCCATGCGCGATACCGCCTGCACACTGGCGGCGCTGATGTTGTGCGAGACGTTGTGCCCCTCGATCAGGCCCGTGCGCTTGCGGTCCTCGGTCAGCATGCCGATGCCCAGGCGAATGGCCTCGGCCGGCGTGCGCGGATGCACGCGCTCGCCATCGATTCGGATCTCGCCCTCGACCGCACCCGGCCAGGCGCCGAACAGGGCCTTCGCCAGTTCGGTGCGGCCCGCCCCCACCAATCCGAACAGCCCGAGGATCTCGCCGCGCCGCAGCTCGAACGAGACGCCCTCGACGCGGCAGCGCCGTGCGCCGAAGCCCTCGTGCACGCGCAGGTTCGACACCGACAGCACCGTCGAGGCACCGTCGGTCGCGGGCCGCGCGGGACTGGGCTCGGGGTCGCGGCCGATCATCGCGCGCACCATGTCGGGCAGCGGCACCTGCGCGGAGGCGAACTGCTCGACCACGGCGCCGTTGCGCATCACGACCACGCGATCGGCCACTTGTGCGATCTCGTCGAGCCGGTGTGTGATGTAGATGCAGCCCACGTTCTGCTCGCGTATCTGCCGCATGCGCTCGAACAGGTGCACCGCCTCGCCCGCCGTCAGCGACGCCGTCGGCTCGTCGAGGATCAGGATGCGCGCGGCCGCTTTCGACAGCGCCGAAGCGATGGTCACCAGGCGCTGGGCGGACGGACTGAGCTCGTGGATCGGGGCCTCGGGGTCAGCCTGCACGCCGAAGAAGGCCAGCCGTTCGGTGGCCATCGCGTGCAGGCGCGCGCGGTCCACGAAGCCGCCGCGCGACGGCAGCATGCCCATGAACATGTTCTCGGCGATGCTCAGGTCGGGCGCGATGTGCAGCTCCTGCGCCACCAGCACGATGCCGGCCTGCTCCGCCTCGCGCACACCGCGAAAGCGCCGAACCCGGCCATCGAGCACCAGCTCGCCGCTGTAGCTGTCGCCCGGGTGCACGCCCGAGATCACCTTCATCAGCGTGGACTTGCCGGCACCGTTCTCGCCGATCACCGCGACCACTTCGCCCGGTCGCACCTGCAGGCTCACGTCGCTCAGCGCGGGCACACCGCCGAAGGCCTTGTGGATGCCGCGCAGCTCCAGCACGAACGCTGCTTCCGTCCGCACTGCGCGCTCCGAGTCGGCGCGCTGGCGTCTGATGACTGTTTCCGGCACGGCCATCCTCTACTTGCAGGACGCCGCGCCGTCGGGATACACCTGCTCGACGGTGACCCAGCCCTTGGGCGCATCCTTGGTGACGAACTTGCAGAGGTTGTCCCGGGTCACCGCGACCACGTTGACCAGATGCGTCGGCACCGGGCCGGCGCCGATGTCCACCGCGCTCGTGGCAATCGGCGGCTTTTGCTTGCGTGCCAACGCCATCGCGGCCTTCACCGCGGCCGCGCCCTGCGCGTCCAGGTCGGTCCAGACCGACATCGTCTGCACGCCGTCGGCGATCAGGCGAAGATTGGCGGGATCGGCGTCCAGGCCCGACAGGTACACCTTGCCGGCCAGGTTGCGCGCCTTCAGCGCCTGGGCCACGCCCAGCGCCATGCCGTCGTTGGCGGTCACGAACCCGTCCACCTTGTCGTTCTGCGCGCTGAGCACGTTCTCGGCGTTGGCGAGCGCCGCCTTCGGATCCCAGCCGCGGACGAACTGGTCGAACACGATCGTCACGTTCTTGTTCTTGACGAGCCGCGCGTCGTACTCCTTGGCGATGGCCTGCGCCACGTCGTTGCCCGGGTCACCCTTGAGCAGCGCGAACCGCCCGTTCGGCGCCTTGGCCAGTGCACCCCTGGCCTGCAGTTCGCCGACCAGGGCGTTGTTGCGCATCACGAAGTAGTCGAGCTTCTCGGTCGAGATGCCGATGTCGTAGCCGATCACTGGCACCCCCGACTCCTGCGCGGAGCTCACGATGCGTCCAGCCGCCTGGCTGTCCACCGGAACGATGATCAAGGCATCGGGCCGCTGGCTCAGCAGGTTCTCCACCTGCGAGGCCTGCAGGCTCGGGTTGTCGTTGGCCCATTGCACCAGCAGCTTCGCGCCCTGAGCCTTGGCCTCGCGCTCCATGGCCGCCAAGTCGAATGCCCAGCGGCGCTGGACCTGCGTTTTCATCGCCACGGCGATGACGGGTTTCTTTGCGTCGGCATGGGCAGCCGGGCCCCACATGGCGGCCCCGATACCCAGCGCGGCACCAAAGCCAAGGGCGAAAATTTTCTTGGTTTGCATGAATGTCTCCTCGTGAATTCGAATGGATGGGGGGGATTCAGGGCTTGAAGAACACGCTGTCCATGCGTGCCCACCATTCGCCCTCGGCCCGGGTCTCGAACGGAACCTGCATCGGCTCGCACAGCTTCCACCAGTCCTGCATCCGCGGCTCGGCGGCCAGCCGCGCCTGGTCGCCCGCAAAATCGCTGCCGTGGTATTCCCAGTACGCGAACAGCAGGTTCTCGGGACGCTTCAGAAAGATCGAGTAGTTGCGGATGTTGGCGTCCGAGATGATCTGGACGATCTCGGGCCAGGTCTCCCGGTGCAGCCGGGTGTACTCGGGGATGGCCTCCTCCTTGAGGCGCAGCACGAAGCCCATGCGTTCCATGGCCAGTTCCTTTCTTGGTGCGGGATGCGCTCAGTGGCGCGGAGGGGCGACTTCGGCATGCGCGGCCGCCGCCCAGACCTTGGCATCGGCCGGGATCTCCAGCGGGTTGTCGACCTTGGGCTCGGCGCCTTCGATGTCGAGCAGGAAGCGCTCCGCCGGGCCGGCGCGCTCGAACAAGGCGCGCGTGAGGTGCTCGCGTTCGTTGAGCTGCTGGGGAATGTCGCGCCGCCCGATGGCCAGGTGCAGCACGCGGCGCAGCGAGCCGTCGCGGTTGGCCGTGCCGCCGTGCCAGATGCGGCCGTTGATGACCGCCACCGAACCGGCCTTGCCGGTGATGTGGAACTCGCGCGGGTGCGTGGCGACCGGGTCCTTCGGCACCATGGCCGCCTCTTCGGGCGTCATCTCGATGCGGTCGAACTCGCACATGTTGATGTCGGGCACGTTGATCGGCACCAGCTTGTGCGAACCCGGCACCAGGCGCGTCGGCCCGTTGTCCTCGGTCATATCGTCCAGCATGACCATCGAATTGATCATGCGCCAGTCGTCGGGGTGCGCACGCGGCACGTCGCTGTGCAGCGGCTGCTGGCCCTGGCCCTTGGCCGGATTGCGCGCGTTGAGCGAGTAGACCCGGATCTCGCCGAGCAGGCGGTGCGCCAGCGAGAGCGTGGGCGCGCACTGCAGGCAGCGGTCGAAGGCCGGCGATTTGTTGAACAGGTTGGACAGGCGCATGGCGCCCGGCTCGATGTGCACTTCGTGCCCGCCGTACTGGCCCTCGATCGCCTGCAGCCGGTCGACCTCGCGGCGCATTTCATCGACCTCTTGCGCGCTGAACCAGTTCGGAAAGATCACGAAGCCCTGTTCGTCGAAGGTGTCGATCTGTTCCGGGGTCAGAAAGTCCTTCGGCACGCTGAGCCGTTCCAGTGCTTGTGCAGTGTTCATTGCATGTCTCCTTGCTGCGGGGCGTGAATGGATGGGGGAAGTTCGGGTTGTTCGTCGAGGCCGTAGAACGCGCGCGCGTTGCCCCCGAACACGCGCGCGGTGTCTTCGGCGGACAGGCCCTGGAGCACCGTCTCGCAGATCTGCAGCCAGGGCCCGTAGCCGATGGCGCTGGCCGCCACGGGCCAGTCGGAACCCCACATCAGGCGACGGGGGCCGAACACGTCGAGCAGGTGCTCGATGTAGGGGCGCAGCGTCGGCAGATCGGCCTTGCCGCCCGCCTCCGTCGCCAGGCCGGACAGCTTGCAGTACGCACCGGTCTCGCGCGCCAGCAGGCGCATGTCGCTCGCCCAGGGCTCGAAGGCGTTCGCTGCGATCTCCGGCTTCAGGCCGTGGTCGAGCACCACCGGAAGCCGCGGATGGCGCCGGCACAGTTCGAGGAACCGCCGCGCATGGCGCGGATGACCCAGCGCCTCGAATCGCAGCCCGTGCGCCTGGATCGCGTCGAACGCCCAGCCGAACGCCGGCCGCAGGATCCAGTCGTCGTCGGCGATGTCCTGCACCATCGGGCGCATCGCGACCAGCCGCGGATGGGCGGCCAACCGCTCCAGCGTCCGCTGCTGCGAGGGCTGCTCGAAGTCGATCCAGCCCACCACGCCGAGGACCGACGGCGTGGCGTCGGCGATGCCCAGCAGGTAGTCGGTCTCGGCCACCGTGGGCGCCGCCTGCACGAGCACAGTGGCGTCCACACCCAGCGGCGCGCGCAGCGCCAGCAGGTCCTGCGGCCCGTAGGTGCGCTGCAATACCGGGGGCGCGGCCTGCATCCACGGATAGTCGCCGCGCTCGGGGCGCCAGTAATGCTGATGTGCATCCACCCGCATGGCGATCAGCCCGCCTGGCCGCCGGTCGGTGCCGCGGCGTGCATCAACCCCTCGCGCTTGAGCTCGCTCCAGAGCGCAGGGGGAATCGTGCGCGTCATCGACGCCGCATTGCCGGCCACCTCCTCGCGCGTGATGCCGCCGGGCAGCACGCAGACCACCGCCGGATGCAGCAGCGGAAACTGCAGGGCCGCGTCGCGCAGTGCCACGCCATGCGCCTGGCACACGCGCTCGATGGCCTGCACCCGCTGCATGACATCGGGCGGCGCCTCGGCATAGTTGAAATACGCACCAGGCCGGGCGCCCGTGGCGAGGATCCCCGAATTGAAGGGCCCGCCGATGACGACACCCATGTTCTTGCTTTCGCACAGGGGCAGGAAGCTGTCGAGCGAGGCCTGCTCGAGCAGGGTGTAGCGTCCGGCCAGCAGGAACAGGTCGACGTCGGCGTTCCGCGCGACGGTCTCGCACACCTCCCATTCGTTGACGCCGATGCCGATCGCAGCGATCACGCCCTGCGCGCGCAGGTCCGACAGCGCCCGCACGCCGCCGTCGAGGAATTCGCGCGCGCGCTGCGCGCTGGCCTCCCGGCTGCCGTGCGTGAAGGCATCGATGTCATGGCACAGCACGATGTCGATGCGGTCCAGCCCGAGGCGATCGAACGAGGACTCGAACGAGCGCATGACGCCGTCGTAGGAATAGTCGTAGACCACCTCGCGCGACGGCACGTCGAAGAACTTGCCGATGCCGTCGCGCTGCTCGCTGGGGCAGCGGCGCAGCAGCCGGCCGACCTTGGTCGAAAGAACGAAGTCGTCACGCGGCCGCTCGCGCAGGAACATGCCCATGCGGGTCTCGGCCAAGCCATAGCCGTACAGCGGGGCCGTGTCGAAGTAGCGCACGCCCTGGTCCCAGGCCGCATCCAGGGTCTCGAGCGCCTGCGCGTTGCTGATCGCACGGTACAGGTTGCCCAGTGGCGCACTGCCGAAGCCCATCGCGGTGAAGGCGAGCTCCCGGCCGCCACGGGCAGCGAATCGCCGGATCGGAGAAGTGGTCGACATGCCGTTCCCTCCATTAAATGAACATTGCATTCGTTGTACAAAGTACACTGTACGCCTTGAACAAAACCTGACCTCGGGGGGTTTCCCTTAGCGGGGGCGAAGTTTCGGAAAGGGTTCCGTCAAGCCGCTGTCCTGCGTTTTGTCCGCCCTCTCTCCAACCCTGTTGCTTCCGTGCGTAGGATGCGTGCCATGACTGCAGAAGACCCACTCGAACCCGCAGAGGCCAAGGGCGCTGAAGCCCATGCCTCGATGCAAAAGCGCGTGCATGCGCGCATCCGCGAAATGATTGCGGACGGCCGGATTCGGCCCGGTGAGCGCCTGCTCGAAGTCCACGTGGCAAGGGCCTTTTCCGTCAGCCGGTCGCCGGCACGCCATGCGCTCGAAACCCTCTGGCGCGAGAAGATCGTGCGGCCCGCTGCCGGCCGCGGCTACGTGGTGGTGGGCCCGCGCGAACTGCGTGGCGGCACGAGCGAACTGGCGATGATCGACGCCGCACCCGTCGTGCAGCCCTCATCCGCGCGCTGGAAGCAGGTGTACGCCGACCTCGAGGCGCAGATCTGCGTCGGCGTGGTGTCGCAGAGCTTGCGCATCACGGAAGAACGCGTGGCCGAGCATTTCGAAGTCAGCCGGACCGTGGCGCGCGACGCGCTCGCGCGGCTGCAGAGCGTGGGCATGGTCGACAAGGACAGGCAGGGACGCTGGGTCGCGCAGCGCATCACGGCCGAGCGCCTGCACAGCCTCTACGAACTGCGATGGCTGCTCGAGCCCGCCGCGCTGCTGCACTCGGCGCCCGCACTGCCGCGCAACCGCCTGGAAGCGGCGCACGATCGCATGCGGAGCGCGCTGATGGACCTGCCGACGATCGGCAGCGAAGTCCACATCGCACTCGAAAAAGACCTGCACATCGACCTGCTCGCCGCCTGCCCGAACCTGGAGTTGCTGCGCGTGCTCGAACGCGCGCGGGCGCTGCTGGTGTCGAACCCGCACCGCCTGAACTTCTATGTCGGGGAGCCGGACGACCATGTCCACAGCAGCCTGCACCAGCATCTCGACGTACTGGAACGGCTGCTCGCGAAGGACTACGACGCGGCCGCGCTCACGCTGCGCCATCACCTGCAGGATTCCTGCGCGTTCTGGATGCAGTGTTGGACGCGTGTCGAGAACCGGCCGTCGGCACCGTTGCCGCCCTATGCGACGCCGATCGATTGACATGCGGCCATGGCGCGGCGCCGGGACGCCGCTCAGTAGGGCGTGGGCTCGGCCGCAGGCTCGCGCGCGAGCGCCATTACTTCGCGCGGCGGGCGTGTCTTCAGGCGGTGGTCGCTCCACACCTGCCGCCAGCGGCGCGCGCCGGGCAGGCCGTTGCGCAGGCCCAGCATGTGGCGCGCTATCGAGTACCAGAGCGTGCCGTGCTCGGCGGCCTCGCGCTCCATGTAGTCGCACATCAGTGATTCCACGTCTTCGCGCGTGAGCGTCTGCGCTTCGGCACCGTAGAACTCGGCATCCCATTCGGCCAGCCACCAGGGGTTGTGGTACGCCTCGCGCCCGATCATGGCGCCGTCGAGCAGCCGCAGGTGCTCGTGCACCTGGACATTGGTCGTGAGGCCGCCGTTCACCGCAAAGTCGAGATCCGGAAACTCGTGCTTGAGCCGGTGCACGATCTCGTAGCGCAGCGGCGGAATCTCGCGGTTCTGCTTCGGGCTCAGGCCCTGCAGCCAGGCATTGCGTGCATGCACGATGAAGGTCTTGCAGCCGGCCTCGCTGACCGCGCCGACGAAGTCGCGCACGAACTCGTAGCGCTCGATCTTGTCGATGCCGATGCGGTGCTTGACCGTGACCGGCACGTCCACCACGTCGACCATCGCCTTCACGCAATCGGCCACCAGTTGCGGCTCGTTCATGAGGCAGGCACCGAAGGCACCGCGCTGCACGCGCTCGCTCGGGCAACCGCAGTTGAGGTTGATCTCGTCGTAGCCCCACTCTTCACCAAGCTTCGCGCAGTGCGCGAGGTCGGCCGGCTCGCTGCCGCCGAGCTGCAGCGCCACCGGGTGCTCGGCCTCGTGGAAGCGCAGGTGGCGCGGCACGTCGCCATGGATGAGCGCACCGGTGGTCACCATCTCGGTGTAGAGCAGCGCGTGGCGCGTCATGAGGCGGTGGAAAAACCGGCAATGGCGGTCGGTCCAGTCCATCATGGGAGCGATTGACAGGATTTTCTCTTTTAAATTCAACGGTTTAGCGATATCATTCATACACTTAGAACCCCTCGTGTGCACGCTCGTGTGCACTCCAAAACGCTCGAATTCGCCCCATTTCGCCCTGTCAGTGCACACATAGCGCACACGAAATGCCCACCTTCAAGCAGCTTCCGTCCGGCAACTGGCGCGCGCAAGTGCGCCGCAAGGGTGTCTACGCGAGCGAAACCTTTCGGCGGCACAAGGAGGCCCAGGAGTGGGCTCTCGCGACCGAGCGCCGTATCGATCTGGGCGAGCCCGCCAGCCGTTCAAAGGTCAAAGACCCGACCACCTTCGGCGATTTGATCAATCTGCATATCACGGACATGAAGGAAGTGCTGCGAGCGCCCCGTCGCTCCAAAGCCTTCACCCTCGATGCGCTGCACACGAAGCTGGGCAAGCTGAAGTTGAAGGATCTCACGCGCGAGCGGCTCATCCAGTTCGGCAAGGATCGCGCCAAGGAAGGCGCCGGTCCCGTCACCATCAGCATGGACATTGGCTACATCAAGCTGGTAGTTTCTCACGCGGCGGCCGTTCACGGGGTCCGCGTTCAGGTCGAGCCCATCGACCTGGCCCGAATCGCGCTCAAGCGCCTGGGCCTAGTCGGCAAAGGGCGGGAACGGGACCGCCGCCCTACCCTCGACGAACTGCAGGCGCTTGCCGACTACTTCGCCAGCAATTCACGGCAGATCATCCCCCTGGGACGCATCATGCGGTTCGCCGTCGCCACCGCGATGCGCCAGGACGAAATCTGCCGCATCCGATGGGAGGACATCGATGCCAAGGCCCGTACCGTGATCGTGCGTGACCGGAAGGATCCGCGGGACAAGAATGGCAATGACCAGAAAGTGCCGCTGCTCGATGTCACGGGATTCGATGCCTGGGCCATTCTCGAGGAGCAGAAACCGTTCTCCGGGAACGGCAGCTTGATCTTTCCGTATAAC
>CAMLCW010000186.1 GCA_946478645.1 uncultured Variovorax sp. | reverse complement strand
CTCGACGCGCTCGCGCGCCTGCTGTCGGCGGCCTTCGACCGTGCCGCGCTCGAGATCGATGGCGGTGCCGATGCCGCCGAGGTGCGCTCAGCCATGCTGTGGCTGCTGCAGCAGGCGTTGCCTCCATACCCATCCCCAGCGGTAGCGCGGCGCCGCGCCTGATGCCGCGCGCCGCGGTGCCGGCGCTCGCCCGGCCCTTGGCGAGTCCTACAGCACAGGCCGTCTCCAGCCGACAGCCCCGCCCCGCCCCGGGCGCGATGCTGGCGCTGTCGTCAACAAAGAGGAGTCCTCGCGTGAATTCCATCATCTATATCGTCGGTCTGGTCGTGGTCGTGGTCGCTGTGCTTTCGTTCTTCGGCCTGCGCTGACCCATCGGCGGCACACCGCGGACCCGGCCCGCGGGCCGCCGGTGCCGCCCTTTCGGGACGAGGCGCGCCTCGGACCGTGCGGCTGGGGCGTTGGCATAATTTGCAGGGCCAAAGAGCGAAGGGACCCTGTTGACCAAGACCGCACTGCGCGAACCAGCCTTTTTCACCGATGCGGTCGTCACCGAAGCGATCCGCTGGACTGAACAACAAGGTCCGCTCGACGATGCGCAAGCCATGCGCATCGCCCTCTCTTCCGGCCCCACCGCTGCCACGACCGACCGCCATGTGCAGATCACGGCGCGGGCGCGCGCGCTCGGCGAGCGCATCGGGCTTTCGGCCGAACTGACGCGCGCACGCCAGTGGGCGCCCTGGGTGCTGCTCGGGCTCGTGGCCCTGATCGTGGTCGCCGGGCTCGGCCTGGCCGGCAATGTGGTGGGCGGCGGCGAGCGGCACATCAACGTCATCGTCGCGCTCGCGAGCCTGCTCGGCCTGCATGCGCTCACGCTGCTGCTCTGGCTCGTGGGGCTGTGGCTGCCGGCGGGCGCCTTCAATGGTGCATCGCTGGGCTGGCTCTGGCTCTCGCTGACCGCACGCGTCGCGGGCGGGCGCCGTGGCCAGGCGCCGCTGCTGCTGCGCGCGGCCACCGACCTGCTCGCACGCGCGCGGCTGCTGCCCTGGGCCTTCGGGTTGGTGAGCCATGGCATCTGGGCACTGTCGTTCGCGGTGGTGCTGGCCGCATTGCTGTTCGCGCTGGCGTTTCGCAGCTACACGCTGAGCTGGGAAACCACCATCCTCGACCCGGCGTTCTTCGTGCGCGCCGTCCAGCTGCTGGGCTGGGCGCCGGCGCAGCTCGGCTTTCCGGTGCCCGATGCCGCGACCGTGCTGGCCCCCGAGGCCGGTGCCACGGGCCAGCGCAGCTGGGCGCTGTGGCTCACCGGCTGCATCGTGGTGTACGGGCTGCTGCCGCGCATCGCACTGGTGCTGCTGAGCGCGCTGGTCTGGCGTCGCCGCCGCGCTGCCCTGCAGCCCGACTGGCATGCGCCCTACTACCGCAAGCTGGCCGCCCGCCTCGCGGCGCTGGCGCCGCCCACGATCGTCGATGCCGACCCGGGGCAGTCGCGCAGCGCGGTGCCTGCGGGCCTGGCGCCTTCCGAATGGCATGACGACGCGCTCTTCGTGCTGGGTTTTGAACTGCCGCCCGACATGGCCTGGCCGCCCGAAGGATTGCCGGCCACGGCCCAGGTACGGCGCATCGACGGCAGCGCGCCCGCCCGCCGCGAAGTGCTCGACCTGCTGGCGCAGGCCCATCCCCGCGCCGTGCTGCTGGTGTGCCATGCCGCCTCGAGCCCCGACCGCGGCACCGAGCGCTTCGTGCGCGAACTGCTGGCCCATTGCGGCGAATGCCGGCTCTGGCTGGCCGGCGCCGGCACCCCCGAGCGCTGGACCGACTGGCTGCGCGACACCGGCCTCGCCCCGCGCGTCGCGGCCACGCCGCGCCTCGACGACGCCCTGCAGGCACTGGCCGCCACGACATGACGACGAACGAAGCCCCTCTGATCCGCATTGCCGTGGTCGGCCACACCAATGCCGGCAAGACCTCGCTGCTGCGCACGCTGACGCGGCGCGCCGGCTTCGGCGAGGTGTCGCAGCGGCCGGGCACCACGCGCCATGTCGAGTCGGTCGACCTCGAGGTCGAGGGACGGCCCGTGGTGCGCTTTCTCGACACGCCGGGCCTCGAGGATGCGGTGGCGCTGCGCGAACACCTGGCGGCCTACGACCCCAGCGCCACGCCGCCCGAGCGCATCCGCCAGTTTTTGCAGGGCCCCGAGGCGCACGGCGCGTTCGAGCAGGAGGCGAAGGTGCTGCGCACCATGCAGGACGTCGATGCCGCCTTCCTGGTGATCGATGTGCGCGAGGCGGTGCTGCCCAAGTTCCGCGACGAGATCGAGCTGCTCAACGGCTGTGCCCGGCCGGTGCTGCCGGTGCTGAACTTCGTGCGCGATGCGGCGAGCCGCGAGGCCGACTGGAAAGAGCTGCTTTCGGCCTACGGCCTGCATGTGCAGGTGCGCTTCGATGCCGCGGCGCCTTTCGTGGGCGCCGAACGCGAGCTCTACAACGACCTTGCCACCTTGCTGCGCGACCGGCGCGAGCTGCTGCGCGGCGTGGTGGATTCGCTCGCGGCCGAGGCCGCCGAGCGCCGCGATGCGGCCTGCACGCGCATCGCGCAATGGCTGGTCGACGCGGCCGCGCTGCGCCGCAGGGTGCCGGCGCACGAGTTCGCCGATCTTCAACGGCGCAAGACGATCGTCGCCGCGCTGCAGAAAGAAGTGTTCGACAAGGCCCAGCGCTGCACCGACGACCTGCTCGCGCTGTTCGGCTTTCGGCAGGACGATGCGAGCGAGGCGCCGCTGCCGCTGGTGGAAGGCCGCTGGTCGCTCGACTTCTTCAGCCCCGAGGCCATGAAGGAGGCCGGCCTGCGGCTCGGCAAGGGTGCCGTGATCGGCGCGGCTGTGGGCGTGGTGGCCGACCTCGCCGTGGCCGGCATCTCGCTCGGCGCGGGCGCCGCGATGGGCGGCGCCATCGGCGGCGCGGTTTCGCAGGGCTGGGGCCCGCTCGGCCGCAAGCTCGCGAACCGGCTGCGCGACGTGCATGAGCTCACCGTCGAGGACGGTGTGCTGTTCGCGGTGGTGGCCTGGCAGCTGAAGCTCACGCACGCGCTCGAGCAGCGCGGCCATGCGGCCATCGACCGCATCCAGGCCGCGCCATCGGGCACACCCGACGACACCGCCACGCGCGCCACCGCGTCGGCCGTGCGCGCCGCACGGCCCGCCCGCAGCCATCCCGAATGGGAGACCGCGGGCCTCGCGGCCCACGCCTTCTGGCGCCAGGCGCCGCAGCGCGATGCGATCGAGGCCGAGATCGCGCGGGCGCTGCACGAGGCATTCGAAAGCTGAGCCTGGGAGCGGGAGCGGGAGCGGGAGCGGGAGCGGGAGCGGACAGCCGGACGCAGAACGAATACAAAAGTGACGCAGAAGTCGCAGAAAAAACCGAAAACAATTTTTTGGTTTTCCCTTCTGCGACTTCTGCGAAACCTTTGCGCCCTCTGCGTCCGGAAGTCCGCATTTTTCACCGCCCCGTCACGCGCGCCGCCTAGCATCGCCCGCCATGTACCCCGGCGAAAGGCTCAACGGCTACAGCCATCTGCTCGGCCTGCTGCTCGCGCTGCCGGCCACGGCGCTGCTGCTCGCCAAGACGCTGCCCACCGGCGATGCCGCGCGCATCGCGGGCGCGCTGGTGTTCTCGCTCTCGGCGGTTGCGCTGTATGCCGCCTCGACGCTGTTCCACAGCACGCGCGGAGAAAAGCGCAAGCGCTTCTGGGAGCGTGCCGACCATTGCGCCATCTACCTGCTGATCGCGGGCACCTACACGCCGTTCGCACTCGTCACGCTGCGCGGCCCCTGGGGCTGGCTGCTGCTCGCCGCCGCATGGGGCGCGGCGGTGTTCGGCATTGCGCGCGAACTGCGGCAGGCCGGCGATGCGGCCTCGAAGCCGCCGCTGTCGCTCTACCTCGGCATGGGCTGGCTCGGCGTGCTCGCGGCGGCACCGCTGGCCGCACGGCTCGACGGCGGCGGCCTGGCCTGGCTGTTGGCAGGCGGCGTGCTCTACACCGCGGGCACGGTGTTCTACCGCAACCGGCGCGGCTTCCGGCATGCGCATGGCGCCTGGCACCTGTTCGTGCTCGGCGGCACGGCGAGCCACTTCGTCGCGGTCGGCTGGTTCGTGCTGTGAACCGGCCGCGGCAGCTGCTGTAAGCGGATGTTGCCGCGGGGCGCCCGACCGGAGCGCCTTCGCGGATGTGCAAAATGCGCTCCATGCCAAATATTGCCTCCATCCTGAAAGCCGAGATCACCCGCGTTGCCCGCAAGGAAGTGCGCACCGAGGTCGAGGCGCTCAGAAAAGCGTCCACGCTGCACCGCGCCTCGATCGCCGCGCTGCGCCGGCAGGTCGAGCAGCTCGAGAAGGAACTGCGCCGCGCCGCCAAGGGAAGCGCACGCGCCGCGGCCCCGGCCGACGACGAAGCGGGCACCGCCCCGCCGCGGCGCTTCAGTGCCAGCCGGCTGGCCTCGCACCGCGAGAAGCTCGGGCTCTCGGCCGCCGCCTACGGCAAGCTGGTGGGCGTGACCGGGCAGACCATCTACAAGTGGGAACAGGGCAAGGCGCGTCCGCGCAAGGCCCAGC
Organism: uncultured Variovorax sp.; assembly: GCA_946478645.1. Next base: position 5,419 of record CAMLCW010000186.1, on the reverse strand, counting down.
TCGAATGCCTGGCCTCGGTGCGCGGCCTGAGCCCGCGCGAAGCGGCGCAGCAGCTCGAAGCGGCCTGACCTTTCCTCTCCGTTTTCTTCCCATGTCCAACCTCATCGTGCACGGCGGTACGCCGCTGCGGGGCCGCATCACGCCGTCCGCCAACAAGAATGCCGTGCTGCCGGTGCTCTGCGCCACGCTGCTCACGCGCGAGCCGCTGCGCCTCTTCGGCGTGCCCGACATCACCGACGTGCGCAAGATCCTCGACATCTTCCGCAGCCTCGGCAGCGACGCACAGATGGACCACGCGACGGGCACGCTCGAGCTGCACCACCGCGACACCGCCTTCGACCCCGCGCGCGACCGGCTGCCCGAGGAGATGCGCTCGTCGATCATGCTGGTGCCGCCGCTGCTCGCGCGCTTCGGCGTGGCGCGCCTCGAGGACAACGTGAAGGGCTGCACCCTCGGCGTGCGCGAGATCGATCCGCACGTCGAGGTGTTCCGCCGCTTCGGCGGCGAGGTGGAGCGCGCGAGCGGCTCGCTGCTCGTGCGCAGCAGCGGCGAGCGGCTCAGGCCCGTGGCGCACTGGCTCGACTACGCCTCGGTCACCACCACCGAGAACTTCGTGCTCTGCGCGGCGGCCGCCGATGGCATCTCCACCCTCACCAACGCGGCGTCCGAGCCGCACGTGCAGGAGTTCTGCCGCTTCATGACGATGCTCGGCGTGCGCATCGAGGGCATCGGCACCTCGCGGCTCACGGTGCACGGCGGCGCGGCGCTCGGCGGCGGCGAGTTCCGCTTCGACGAAGACTTCCACGAGATCACCACCTTCCTCGCGCTCGGCGCGATCACGGGCGGCGACGTGGTGGTGCGCAACAGCGCGCCGGCCAACTTTCCGCTCATCGACCGCACCTTCGCCAAGTTCGGCGTCACCGTCACGCACGAGGACGGCTGGTCGCGCGCCAGCGCCAGCGGGCCGCTCCAGGTGCAGACGCCCTTCACGAGCAACGTGCTGACCAAGGTCGAGGCCGCGCCCTGGCCGTACTTCCCGGTCGACCTGCTGCCGATCTTCATCGCGCTGGGCGTGCGCGCGCAGGGCAATGCGATGTTCTGGAACAAGGTGTACGACGGCGCGCTGGGCTGGACCGGCGAACTCTCGAAGTTTGGCGCGCACGTGTTCTCGTCCGACCCGCACCGGCTCATCACCTTCGGCGGCAGCCCGCTCACGCCCGCGGTGGTCGAGAGCCCCTACATCATCCGCGTGGCGATCGCGCTCTTCATGGTGGCGGCCAGCATCGAGGGCCGGTCCGAGATCCGCAATGCCACGCCGATCCGGCGCGCCCATCCGCGCTTCGTCGAAAACCTGCGCAGCCTGGGCGTGCAGGTCGAATGGACGAGTGAAGAGTAGGCAGAGCCTCCAGTCGGAGGCCGGCTTTTAGCCGCGCAGCGCGTTCACCGCGATGCGCGCCGCCGAGGCGACCACGTCGTTGCGCACCGGCGCATCCTTGGCCGGAAAGGTCAGGTAGACCGCCACCACCAGCGGCGCGCCGGCCGGTGGCCACAGCACGCCGACGTCGTTGTTGGTGCCGTGGTCGCCGCCGCCGGTCTTGTCGCCCACCTTCCAGCCGGCCGGCACGGCGGCGCGCATGCGCGTGGCGCTGGTGGTGTTGCCGAGCAGCCATTCCTGCAGCTGGCGGCGCTCCGCGGCTGCGAGCGCATCGCCCAGCACCAGCCGCTGGACGCTCCCGGCCATGGCCTCGGGCGTGGTCGTGTCGCGCGGGTCGCCGGGGATGGCGGTGTTGAGCTCGACCTCCCAGCGGTCGAGCCTGAAGCTGGTGTCGCCGATGGAGCGGGCATAGGCGGTCACCGCTTGCGGCCCGCCGAGGATCGTCATCAGCAGGTTGGCCGCCGCGTTGTCGCTGTACTGCACGGCCGCGGCGCAGAGCGCGGCCACGCTCATGCCCTCGCCCAGGTGCTTGCCGGTGATCGGCGAATGGGGCTGCAGGTCGCTGCGCGCATAGCGCACGTGGCGCGCGAGCAGCGCCGGCTCGCGCGCGCTGCGTGCCAGGATGGCCGCGGCCAGCACGGTCTTGAAGGTGCTGCACATCGGAAAGCGCTCGGTGGCGCGGTGGCGCACGCGCGCGCCGCTGCCGGTGTCGAAGGCGGCCACGCCGAGCCGCGCGCCGGCCGAGGCCTCGAGCGCCGCGAGTTCGGCCTCGGCCGCGGCGGCGCCCGGCAAGGTGGCGAAGCCCGCCGTGCAGGCGCTCGCGAGCGGCAGCGCCGAGGCAGCGAGCAGGAAGGTGCGGCGCTGGGTGAAGAAGATGGAAGAAGAAGTCATGGGCTTGCGTTTTCAGGCGAGTGGATGGAACGAAAGGCATCGTAGGAGCGCTGCCGCGCCGGCTCCAGCGCCCGGCGGCGCGGCCGCGTCCCGGCTGTATCGGCTGTAACGCGGGGCCGGCGCGTCGGCGCGCGACTACAGGCAGGCTCGCCGGCCTGCGTTAAGGTGCATGCCATTCGCCGACTCCGGAGCTCCCCATGACCCCTCCTCCCGCCGCGCCGGTCCGCAGGCATTTCTCGATGATCCGCGGCTTCCATCTGGCCGATGTCTTCACGCTCGGCAATGCGGCCTGCGGCGTGGGCGCGGTGTTCCTCGCGATGGCCTTCATGGCGAGCCGGTCGCTGTCGCAGTTCTACTGGGCCGCCGCGCTCGCGCCCGCGGCCTTCATCTTCGACGTGTTCGACGGCCGCATCGCGCGCTGGCGGCAGACCCATTCGGCGCTCGGGCGCGAGCTCGACTCGCTGGCCGACGTGATCTCCTTCGGCGTGGCACCCGCGGCGCTGGCCTTCGCGGCGGGCCTGGACGGCGGCTGGGACTGCGTGCTGCTGATCTATTTCGTCGGCTGCGGCGTGAGCCGGCTCGCGCGCTACAACGTCACGGCCGAGGCGCTCTCCGCGGGCGCCGACAAGGTCAAGTACTTCGAGGGCACGCCCATTCCCACCAGCGTGGTGCTGGTCGGCGTGCTTGCGCTGGCGGCATGGCAGGGCCGCATCGGCGATGCGGTCTGGGGCGGCGCCTGGGTGCTGGGGCCGTGGCAGCTGCATCCGCTCACGCTGCTGTTCGCGCTTTCGGGCACGCTGATGATCAGCAAGACCCTGCGCATTCCCAAGTTCTGACTTTCCTCAGGAGAACGCCCCATGACGCTGAAGCTGTATTTCGATCCGCAGAGCCGCGCCCAGATCGCCAAATGGGTGCTGGACGAAGCGGGCGCCGAGTACGAGATCGTGCCCACGCTCATCCGTGACGGCGCACACAAGAAGCCCGATTACCTCAAGATCAACCCGGCGGGCAAGCTGCCGGCGCTGGTCGACGGCCGCGCGCGCGTCTTCGAGAACGCCGCCATCTGCATGTACGTGGCCGAGAAGTTCCCCCACGCCCGGCTCGCGCCGCCCGTGGGCTCGCCCGAGCGCGGCCGCTACCTGTCGCTGATGGCCTATTCGACCGCGCAGCTCGAACCCGCGATGGGCGACAGCCTGCTGCGCCTCGGCCATCACCCGGCGCGCGGCTGGACCGACTTCGAGCAGGCCAAGGACGTGGTGGAGCGCGAGCTCGGCGACGGCCCCTACCTTTTCGGCGCGCAGTTCACCGCCGCCGACGTGATGATCGGGTCGATGTTCATCTGGCAACGCGCCTTCGGCAGCCGCTCCAACCGGCCCAGGATCGACGCCTACGTCGCACGCCTGCAGGCGCGGCCCAAGGGACTGAAATTCGGCTGAGCCAGAATCGCGGCATGCAGAACCACGCCTCTTCCTCGTCCCCCTCACCCGCCTCTGCCGCCCACGCCTCGCCGTCCGGCCTCGAGCAGCTGGTGCGCATCGCGGCCGAGCAGCAGCTCGCGCCGGCCTGCGACCACTTCTACTTCCTGCGCCACGGCCAGACCGGGCGCAATGCGCAGCGCATCTTCCAGGCGGTGGACGAGCCGCTCAGCGAGCTCGGCCTGCAGCAGGCGGCGCGCGCGGCGCAACGGCTCGCGGGCGAGCCGATCCGCACCATCGTCTGCAGCGACGCGCGGCGCGCGCACGACACGGCGCACGCCGTGGCGGCGGTGCTGCGCATCGACCCCACGCCGCACGAGGACCTGCGCGAGCGCAACTTCGGCGCGCTGATCGGCACCTCGTCGGTCGACATCGACTGGGCCTGCGAGCCCGAGGGCGGCGAAACCCTGGCCCAGTTCGTGGCCCGCAAGCGGCGCGCCTTCGAGGCCGCCCTGGCGCAGCCGGCGCCGGTGCTGGTGGTGGCGCACGGCGGCTCGCTCTATGCGCTGGCGGCGCTGCTCGGCGTGCCGATGGACCTGGGCCTGCTCGGCAATGCGCAGCCATTGCGTTTTTCCAGGAGCGGCCCCACATGGACGATAACGCCGCTGCTGCGGCAGGCCGACGGCGGCTCGGCCCTGGCGTGACGCGCCAGGCTGTGCAGCGTCGGGCAACCCACCTCACACAGCCATGGAATTCAAGGACTACTACAGCGCACTCGGCATCGAGCGCACCGCGTCCGAGGACGAGGTGCGCAAGGCCTACCGCAAGCTCGCGCGCAAGTACCACCCCGACGTGAGCAAGGAGGCCGATGCCGAGGTGCGCATGCGCGACATCAACGAAGCCTACGACGTGCTGCGCGACAAGGAAAAGCGCGCCGCCTACGACGCGCTCGCCGACCGCGTGGCGCGCGGTGGACAGGCCGGGCGCGGCTTCGAGCCGCCGCCCGACTGGGACACCGGTTTCGAGTTCCACCGCGGCCCGAACGCCGGGCCGGCCGACCATGCCGACTTCAGCGAGTTCTTCTCGTCGCTGTTCGGCGAGGCCGAGCGCCGCGGCGCGGCCCGGCGCAACCACCGCGCCCGCGGCGAGGACCACCACGCAGCCATCGAGATCGCGCTCGAGGACGCCATCAACGGCGCCGAGCGCGAGATCACGCTGCGATCGCAGAAGCTCGACGCGCAAGGCCGCCCCTTTCTCGACACCCGCACCTTGAGCGTGAAGATCCCGCCCGGCATGCATCCCGGGCAGTTCATCCGGCTTGCGGGCCAGGGCATGCCGGGCCATGGCGGCGAGCCGGCCGGCGACCTGTACCTCGAAGTGCGCATCGCGCCGCATCCGCTCTACCGCGTGGAAGAGCGCGACCTGTACATGACGCTGCCCGTCACGCCGACCGAAGCCGCGCTCGGCGCCCAGGTGAAGGTGCCGGTGCCGGCGGGCGGCGCGGTGGAGGTGACGGTGCCGCGCAACGCACGCGGCGGCCTCAAGCTGCGGCTCAAGGGCCGCGGCCTCGGCGGCAAGCAGCCCGGCGACCTGTACCTGCTGCTCGACATCGCGCTGCCCCCGGCCGGCGACCCGGCCGTGCGCAGCGCCTACGAACAGCTCGCGCAGGCCTCGGCTT
>CAMLCW010000185.1 GCA_946478645.1 uncultured Variovorax sp. | reverse complement strand
CGGGGGACATTCGCGGAGGGGAGTACCCGGTGGCCTGGGCACGCGCCCTGAACAGAAGAGTCCCCGCAGAGCGAAAGCAACGGAGCCATTGAAGAAATGCAAGCCTCGATCCAACTGAACCGCACCCCGTCCGTGCAGTACCTGCTGCGCATAGGCGACACCTGCCTCGTGCTCGCGCAGCGGCTTGGCGAATGGTGCGGCCACGCGCCCGCGCTCGAAGAGGACATCGCGATGGCCAACATCGCACTCGACCTCGTCGGCCAGGCGCGCGCACTGCTCACGCATGCGGGCAAGCTCGAAGCGTCCGGTCACGAAGAGGCCCACGAACATGACGAGGACCAGCTCGCCTACCTGCGCGACGAGCGCGACTATTTCAATCTCACGCTGGTCGAGCTGCCGCGCGGCGACTTCGCCTTCACCGTGGTGCGCAACACCATGGTCGCCACCTTGCTCAAGCTGCTGTGGCAGCGCCTCGCATCGTCCAATGACGCCGAGGTGACGGCGATCGCCGGCAAGGCGCTGAAGGAGGCGCGCTACCACCAGCAGCACTCGGCCGACTGGGTGGTCCGGCTCGGCGACGGCACCGACGAGTCGCGCCGCCGCACCGAGAAGGCCCTGAAGCAGCTCTGGCTCTACATGCCCGAGCTGTTCGAGAGCGATGCGGTCGACGCCGAAGCGAGCGCGAGTGGGCTCGGCCCCGCATGGAGTGAGTTGCGTGAACCCTGGCTCGCCGAGATGCAGCAAGTGCTCGACGCCGCCGGGCTCGCGATGCCGGCCGAAGCCGCGTTCCGCAGCACCGGCAAACAGGGCGTGCACAGCGAACACATGGGCTACCTGCTGGCCGAGATGCAGCACCTGCAGCGTGCCTTTCCCGGAGGCGTGTGGTGACGGCGAACGCGCTCGCTTCGTCGCGCGTGGATGCGGCGTGGACCGTGCTGCACGGCGTGCCCGATCCGGAAGTGCCGGCAGTGTCGGTCTGCGATCTCGGCATCGTGCGCGAGGTGGTCGAGCACGACGACGGCCTGGAGATCGTGCTCACGCCGACCTACTCGGGCTGCCCCGCCACCGAAGCGATCGAACACGACGTGCTGGCTGCACTCGCCGATGCCGGGCTCGGCCCGGCGCGCGCCACGCTGCGTCGCGCTCCCGCCTGGAGCAGCGACTGGATCAGTGACGAAGGCCGCGCGAAGCTCAAGGCCTATGGCATCGCACCGCCTGCACACCTTTCGGCAGAAGCCGCCGCCGGCACCGCGATGCCGATCCGGCTCTTCGGCCGCATTGCGGGCGAACGCATCGCCTGCCCGCGCTGCGAGAGCGAGCGCACCGAGCGCCTCTCGGCCTTCGGCTCGACCGCCTGCAAGGCGCTGTACCGCTGCATGGCCTGCCAGGAACCCTTCGAACACTTCAAGCCGATCTAGATGAGCACCCTTTTCCACCCCTTGCGCGTGAAGGCGGTCGAGCCCGACACCGCCGAGGCCGTGATCGTCTCGTTCGACGTGCCGCCCACGCTGCGCGAGGTCTTCGGCTTCACGCAGGGGCAATACCTCACGCTGCGCCACGAGATCGAGGGCCAGGACCTGCGCCGCTCGTATTCGATCTGTGCCGGACTCGACGACGGCGAGCTGCGCGTGGGCGTGCGCAAGGTGCGCGGCGGCGTGTTCTCGAACTGGATCAATGCGCACCTGCGGCCCGGCGACACGGTGCAGGTGATGGCGCCGCAGGGCCGCTTCTTCGTGCCGATCGAACCGGGCGCCGCGCGGCACCACGTGGGCATCGCGGGCGGCAGCGGCATCACGCCGATTCTCTCGATCATGAAGACCGTGCTGGAGCGCGAGCCCCGGAGCCGCTTCACGCTGATCTACGGCAACCGGCAGCTGCAGTCCACGATGTTCAAGGAAGAGATCGAGGACCTGAAGAACCGATGGATGACGCGGCTGGTGCTGCACCATGTGTTCTCCGACGAGCAGACCGATTCGCCTCTCGGCAGCGGTGTGATGGACCGCGCGAAGATTGGCGACTTCCTGCGCAGCGTGGTGCCGGCCGACAGCATCGACCATGCCTACGTCTGCGGCCCGTTCCAGATGAACGACGAGGCCGAGGCGGCGCTGCTCGCGGCCGGCGTGCCCGAGGACCGGATCCACATCGAGCGCTTCGGCGTCGCGCTGCCCTCGGCCGGCGCGGGCGCGCAGCAGGTCGGCGCCGTGGTGCACGAGGCACTGCCCGGCGACGCAAGGCAGGCACGCGTGACCATCGTGCGCGACGGGCTGCAGCGCGAGATCACGTTCACCGAAGGACAGCCCAGCATCCTCGACGCGGCCTCTGCCGCCGGGCTCGAAGTGCCCTTCTCCTGCACCTCGGGCGTGTGCGGAACCTGCCGCGCCAAATGCGTGGAGGGGGAAGTCCGCATGGAACGGAACTTCGCGCTCGACAAGAATGAACTCGCCGCGGGTTTCGTACTGACCTGCCAGGCGCATCCGCTGACCGAGCGCGTCACGCTGTCGTTCGACGAACGATAAGAACAACCGATCACCCTTCACAACACCGGAGACAACCACCCATGAAATTCTTCTTCAAGCCCCTGCTGATCGCCGCGCTCTGCGCCTCCGCCGCTGCCGCGTGGGCCGACGTCAACGTCGGCGTGACGCTCTCGGCCACCGGCCCGGCCGCGTCGCTCGGCATTCCCGAGAAGAACACCATCGCGCTGATGCCCAAGACCATCGGCGGCCAGAAGATCAACTACATCGTGCTCGACGATGCGTCCGACACCACGGCGGCCGTGGCCAACACGCGCAAGCTGATCGCCGAGAACAAGGTCGACATCGTGCTGGGCTCGACCACCACGCCCAACTCGCTCGCGATGATCGACGTGGTCGCCGAGGCGAAGACGCCGATGATCTCCATCGCCGCATCGGCGCGCATCGTCGAGCCGATGGACGACAAGAAGAAGTGGGTCTTCAAGACGCCGCAGAACGACATCATGATGTCGCTCGCGATCGCCGAGCACATGGCGGCCAACGGCGTGAAGACCGTGGCCTTCATCGGTTTTTCCGACGCCTACGGCGAAGGCTGGTCGCAGGAGTTCGCGAAGGCCGCCGAGCTGAAGAAGCTCAAGATCGTCGCCAACGAGCGCTATGCGCGCACCGACACCTCGGTCACGGGGCAGGCGCTGAAGATCATGGCGGCCAGGGCCGATGCGGTGCTGGTCGCCGGCTCGGGCACGCCGGCCGCGCTGCCGCAGAAGACGCTCAAGGAGCGCGGCTACACCGGCAAGATGTACCAGACGCACGGCGTGGCCAACGCCGACTTCCTGCGCGTGGGCGGCAAGGACGTCGAGGGCACTTTGCTGCCCGCAGGCCCGGTGCTCGTGGCCGCGCAGCTGCCGGCCAGCCATCCGGTGAAGAAATCGGCCCTCGCCTACGTGAGCGCCTACGAGGCCGCGAATGGCAAGGGCTCGGTCTCGACCTTCGGCGCGCATGCCTGGGACGCGGGCCTGCTCATGACCGCGGCCGTGCCGGTCGCGCTCAAGAAGGCGCAGCCCGGCACGCCGGAGTTCCGGGCGGCGCTGCGCGATGCGCTCGAGCAGGTGAAGGAAGTGTCGGGCGCGCACGGCGTGTTCAGCATGACCGAGAAGGACCACCTGGGCCTCGACCAGCGCGCGCGCGTGATGGTGAAGATCGAGAACGGTGCCTGGAAATTCCAGCCCTGATGGTTTGGCTCCCTCCCCCGCCGGGGGAGGGCTGGGGTGGGGGCCGGCGGCGTAGAAAGCCCGCGCGGCGTTGAAACGCAGCCTGCCCCCATCCCCGCCTTCCCCCGAAGGGGAAGGAGCAAAAACACCGACTCTCGAAGGTTTTCTTCCATGGATTTTCAGATCGCCCTGCTGCTCGGGCAGGACGGCATCGTCAACGGCGCCATCTACGGATTGATGGCGCTCGCGCTGGTGCTGGTTTTCTCGGTCACGCGCGTGATCTTCATCCCCCAGGGCGAGTTCGTCGCCTTCGGGGCCCTGTCGATGGCGATGCTGCAGGCCGACCGGGTGCCGGCGACGCTGTGGCTGCTGGTCGCGCTCGCGGCCATGGTGCTGGTGGTGGAAGCCTGGCGCTGGAAGCGCGGCGCGCCGGTCGAATGGGGTTCCACGCTGGCCTGGTGCGTGGTGCTGCCGGCCGCGGCCTGCGCGCTCGTACTCGGGCTGCGCCCGACCTCGATGGCGGCCCAGGCGCTGACCACGCTGGTGCTGATCGCACCGCTCGGGCCGCTGCTCTACCGCCTTGCCTATCGGCCGCTGGCCGACGCGAGCGTGCTGATGCTCTTGATCGTCTCGGTCGCGCTGCACGGCGTGCTCGTGGGCCTGGGCCTGTTGTTCTTCGGTGCCGAGGGCTACCGCACCACCGCATTCTCCGACGAGCGCTTCGAGCTCGGCGGCATTCCGGTCAGCGGCCAGTCGCTGGTGGTGGTCGGCATCACGCTGCTGCTGGTCATTGCGATGTTCCTGTTCTTCGGCCGCTCGATGGTCGGCAAGGCCCTGCGCGCGACCGCGATCAACCGCGTGGGCGCGCGCCTGTCGGGCATTCCCACGGGGCTCTCGGGTGACCTGAGCTTCGCGCTTGCGGCGCTCATCGGCGCCATCTCGGGCCTGTTGATCGCGCCGCTCACCACGGTGTATTACGACACCGGCTTCCTGATCGGCCTGAAGGGCTTCGTCGCGGCCATCGTCGGCGGGCTCGCGAGCTACCCGCTGGCGCTCGCGGGCGCGCTGCTGGTCGGCCAGCTCGAGGCCTTCGCGTCGTTCTGGGCCAGCCCGTACAAGGAGGTGCTCGTCTTCACGCTGATCATCCCCGTGCTGTGGTGGCGCTCGCTGCACAGCCACCATGTGGAGGACGAGGAATGAACCGCACCGTTTCTTCCAATCCCGCCAGCACCGAGGCCGCCGCACCCGCGCCTCGCCCGCTGGTCACGCCGCGCCAGCTCACGCTGGCCTTCGTCGTGGCGCTCGCGCTGGCCTGGGGCTTCCTGCCGGAATTCACGGTCTCGGTGCTCAGCAACATCGGCCTCTACGCGCTGGTCGCCACCGGCCTGGTGCTGCTGACGGGCGTGGGCGGCATGACCTCGTTCGGGCAAGCGGCCTTCGTCGGCGTCGGTTCGTATGCCACCGCCTGGCTCTGCACCTCGCCGATGGTCGCCGCCTGGCTGGGCAGCTTCGCCGGCACCGCGCTGCTGCCCTGGGCCGGGCTGCTGCTCGGCCTGGCGCTGACCTTCGCGCTGGCCTGGGCCCTCGGCGCGGTCACGCTCAAGTTGCAGGGCCACTACCTGCCGCTCGGCACCATCGCCTGGGGCCTGAGCCTCTACTACCTGTTCGGCAACATGGCGTTCCTCGGCGGCCAGACCGGCATCACGGGCGTGCCGCCGCTGGTCGTCGCGGGCTACTCGTTCGCCTCGCCGCGCGCGCTCGGCGTGGTGATCTGGGCCGTGCTGCTGCTCGCGCTGTGGGCCATGCACAACCTGCTCGATTCGCGCGAAGGGCGCGCCATTCGCGCGCTCAAGGGTGGCCGGCTGATGGCCGAGTCGATGGGCGTCGACACGGCACGGCACCGCATCAAGCTCTTCGTGCTCGCGGCGCTGCTGGCCGCCGTGTCGGGCTGGCTCTACGCGCACCTGCAGCGCTTCGTCAACCCGACGCCGTTCAACCTCAACATCGGCATCGAGCTGCTGTTCATGGCCGTGGTCGGCGGCGCCGGCCACCTCTGGGGCGCAGTGCTCGGCGCGGCGCTCATCACGCTGCTAAAAGAGAAGCTGCAGGACGTTCTGCCTTCGCTGCTCGGCAGCAGCGGCAACTTCGAGGTGATCGTGTTCGGCCTGCTGATGCTGGTCGTGCTGCAGCGCTTTGCCGACGGGCTCTGGCCGACGCTGGCGCGGCTCTCGCACCGCTGGGTGCGCGAGACGCCGCGCACGGGCGGCGCCCAGCGGACGGTCGCCGCGCAGCAGCTCGCGCAACGCACTTTGCCTGCCGTCGGCACGGTGCTGCTGGAGGCCAAAGAGGTCAGCAAGCGCTTCGGCGGCCTGGTGGCGAACGATGCGATTTCCATGACGCTGAAGGCCGGCGAGATCCATGCGCTGATCGGCCCCAACGGTGCCGGCAAGAGCACCTTCTTCAACATGGTCTCGGGCGTCGACGATCCGAGCGCGGGCGAGGTGCGGCTCGTCGGTCAGCCGATGGCCGGCAAGCCCTCGCGCGCCTTCGCCGCGCTCGGCCTCGGGCGCACCTTCCAGCATGTGCGCCTGCTGGGCCAGCGCAGCGTGGTCGAGAACGTGGCGCTCGGCGCCCACCTGCGCGCGCGCCACGGCTGGCTCGCAGCCATGCTGCGGCTTGACCGCGCCGAGGAAGCCGCGCTGCTGGCCGAGGCGCGCCGCCAGATCGAACGCTGCGGCCTCGGCGACCATGCGGATACGCCCGCCGCTTCGCTCTCGCTGGGGCAGCAGCGCGTGGTCGAGATCGCACGTGCGCTCGCGGGCCAGCCGTCGGCGCTGCTGCTCGATGAGCCGGCCGCGGGCCTGCGCCACCTCGAGAAGCGCGCGCTCTCCGACCTGCTCGCCCAATTGCGTGCCGAGGGCCTCGGCATCCTGGTGGTGGAACACGACATGGAATTCGTCATGAACCTGGCCGACCGCATCACGGTGCTCGAATTCGGCACCGTGATCGCGGCCGGCACGCCGGCCGAGGTGCAGGCCGACCCGCGTGTGCTCGAAGCCTATCTCGGCAGTGCCGACGACGACCTGCAGGAGGCCGTGCGATGAGCGCCCCCTTGCTCCAGCTCGACGGCTTCTGCGTCGCCTACCGCACCGTCGAGGCGGTGCACGGCGTGCAGCTGCAGGTGAACGAAGGCGAGATCGTCACTGTCATCGGCCCCAACGGCGCCGGCAAGACCACGCTGCTGTGCGCGGCGATGGGCCTGCTGCCGTCCTCCGGCACGCTGCGCCTGGGCGGCGAGGCCATCGCACGCCCGAGCGTCGAGGCGATGGTGGCCCGCGGCGTCGCGCTGGTGCCGGAGAAGCGCGAGCTGTTCGGCGAGATGTCGGTCGATGACAACCTGCTGCTCGGCGGCTTCTACCGCTGGCGCAAGGGCCAGCGCGACCAGCGCGCGCGCATGGAAGAGGTCTTCGAGATCTTCCCGCGCCTGCGCGAACGGCGCCCGCAGCTGGCCTCGACGCTTTCTGGCGGCGAGCGCCAGATGCTCGCGATCGGCCGTGCGTTGATGGCGCGGCCTCGGCTCTTGATGCTCGACGAGCCCTCGCTTGGGCTCGCGCCGCTGGTGGTGCGCGAGGTGATGCGCGTGGTGGCACAGCTGCGCAGCCACGGCGTGGCGGTGCTGCTGGTGGAGCAGAACGCCCGCGCCGCGCTGCAGGTGGCCGACCGCGGCTATGTGCTCGAGATGGGCGCCGTGGCGCTCGAAGGCGAGGCCCGCGAACTGCTGCACGACCCGCGGATCATCGAGACGTACCTGGGCATCGGAAAGAAGCACTGACCGGTTTTTCTCCCTCCCCTTCCGGGGGAGGGTTGGGGTGGGGGCACGACGGCATGCGACGAAGCGCTGCTTCAAGAACAAGCGCCGCCAGCCCCCATCCCAACCTTCCCCCAGAGGGGGAAGGAGCCAATACAAGGACACACGCACATGACCACACTCCAAAGCTACATCGCCGGCCGCTGGATCGGCAACCAGGCTGCGCAGTCCCTGCGCAGCGCCGTCAATGGCCGATCGGTGGCCAGCATGCACGCCGAATCCATCGACTTCGCAGAGGCGCTGCAATACGCGCGGCGCACCGGCATCCCCGCGCTCATGAAGCTCGACTTCCAGCAGCGCGCCGAACGCCTCAAGGCGCTGGCCAAGTACCTGGCCGCGAACAAGGAAACGCTCTACGCCATCTCGGCGCACACGGGCGCCACGCGCACCGACAGCTGGATCGACATCGAAGGCGGCGCCGGCACGCTGAGCGCGTACGCGGGCATCGGCACCAACGAGCTGCCCTCGGGCAACCTCGTGCACGAAGGCCCGGCGTTCCCGCTCGGCAAGAAGGGCAGCTTCGCGGGCACGCACATCCTGGTGCCGCGCAACGGCGTCGCGGTGCACATCAACGCCTTCAACTTCCCGGTGTGGGGCCTGCTCGAGAAGTTCGCGCCGAGCTTCCTTGCGGGCATGCCCTGCATCGGCAAGCCGGCCACGGCCACCAGCTTCGTGACCGAGGCGCTGATGCGGCTCATCGTGCAGTCGGGCATCCTGCCCGAAGGCAGCCTGCAGCTCGTGGTCGGGAGCACCGGCGACCTGCTCGACCGGCTGCTGGAGCCCGATGTGGTCACCTTCACCGGCTCGGCCAACACCGCCGCGAAGCTGCGCGTGCATCCGAACCTCGTCGCGCGTTCGATCCCCTTCACTGCCGAAGCCGATTCGCTCAACTGCGCGATCCTCGCGCCCGACGTGACGCCCGACGACGAGGAGTTCGACCTCTTCGTGAAGGAAGTGGCACGCGAGATGACGATCAAGGCCGGACAGAAGTGCACCGCGATCCGCCGCGCGATCGTGCCGCGTCAACATCTCGACGCGGTGGCAGAGCGCCTGCGCGCGCGGCTCGCCAAGACCGTCATCGGCGACCCCGCGCGCGAGGAGGTGCGCATGGGTGCGCTGGCCTCGCATGCGCAGCAGGCCGACGTGGCCGCGCGCGTGGCCACGCTGCTGGAAGGCGCCGAGCTCGTGTACGGCGAACGCGACGGCTTCGCGCCGCTCGGCGACGGCGTGGCCGAAGGCGCCTTCTTCGCGCCCACCCTGCTGCTGAGCCGCAAGCCGCTCGAACACGACGCGGCGCACGAGGTCGAGGCCTTCGGTCCGGTCAGCACGCTCATGCCCTATGGCGACATCGACGAGGCGCTGGCGCTGGCCGCGCGCGGCCGCGGCAGCCTCGTGGGCACGCTGGTCACGCGCGATCCCGCCATGGCCGCGCGCGCGATCCCGGTGGCCGCCGCATGGCATGGCCGGCTCCTGGTGCTCGACCGCGAGGCCGCGGCTGAATCGACCGGCCACGGCTCGCCGCTGCCGCAGCTCAAGCATGGCGGGCCCGGCCGCGCGGGCGGCGGCGAAGAACTCGGCGGCCTGCGCGCCGTCAAGCACTACCTGCAGCGCGCCGCGGTGCAGGGCTCGCCCACCATGCTCTCGGCCGTGACCGGCGAGCATGTGCGCGGCGCCGCCGTGCGCGAGAGCGAGGTGCATCCGTTCCGCCGCCACTTCGAAGACCTGCAGATCGGCGACTCGCTGCTCACGCACCGCCGCACCGTGGGCGAAGCCGACATCGTGGCCTTCGGCGGCATCTCGGGCGACTACTTCTACATGCACTTCGACGAAGTGGCCGCCAGGCAGTCGCCGTTCGGCAAGCGCATCGCGCACGGCTACTTCGTGCTGTCGGCCGCGGCCGGGCTGTTCGTCTCGCCCTCGCCGGGCCCGGTGCTGGCCAACTACGGCCTTGACACACTGCGCTTCGTCAAGCCGGTGGGCATCGGCGACACGATCCAGGCGCGCCTCACCTGCAAGCGCAAGATCGACCGTCGCAAGAAGGACGCGAGCGGCCAGGGCCAGGGCGTGGTCGCGTGGGACGTGGAGGTGACCAACCAGGACGGCGAGCTGGTCGCGAGCTACGATATCCTGACACTCGTCTCCAAAAAGAAACCCGAAGGCACCTGATTCATGTTCGATCTCACGGGAAAAACCGCGCTCGTCACCGGCGGCAACGGGGGCATCGGCCTCGGCATGGCCGAAGGGCTGGCGAAGGCCGGTGCGCGCGTCGTCGTCGCGGCGCGCAACGCCGCCAAGTCGGCCGCGGCCGTCGAAAGGCTGCGCGCGCTCGGCAGCGACAGCTTCGCACTCGAAGTCGACGTGTGCGACGAGGCCTCGGTGCAGAAGGGCATCGACGAAGCCGCGGCGCGCTGCGGCCGGCTCGACATCCTGCTCAACAACGCCGGCACCACGGTGCGCAAGCCCGTCGACCAGCTCTCGCTGGCCGAG
>CAMLCW010000184.1 GCA_946478645.1 uncultured Variovorax sp. | reverse complement strand
ATGCTACCCGGCGGCTTCCTGCAATGGGGCGACCTCGGCGCGCTGGCCCAGCGCATCCGGCCGCTCGGCTGGCACGTTCAATTGCAGCTCGACGGCAACCAGTTGCCCCAGCACGAGGCCGAACTGCGCGCGCTGCCCGTGCCGCTGGTGATCGACCACGTGGGCAAGTTCCTGCCGCCGCCCGGCACGCAGAGCGAAGCCTTCCAGTGCCTGCTGCGGCTGCTCGATGCGGGCCGCTGCTGGGTCAAGCTGTCGGCGCCGTACGAGTCTTCGCAGACCGGCGGGCCGCGCTACGACGACGTGGCCGCGCTCGCGCGCGAACTCGTGCGGCGGCACCCCGGGCGCTGCCTCTGGGCCAGCAACTGGCCGCATCCGGCGCACGAGCCGCGGCCCGACGATGCCGCGATGCTCGACCTGCTGCTCGACTGGGCCGAAGACCCCGCCACGCGTCATCGCATCCTGGTCGACAACCCCGCCGAGCTCTACGGCTTCGGCCCGTTCGCCGCGAGGACCGCGCCATGAGCAAGACGCTGGCCTATGTCTCGCACGCCGAAAGCGGCGACCTGCATGTGCTGCGGCTCGACACCGCCGAAGGCGTGCTGACGCCGCTGCAGCGCATCGAGCTCGGCGGCATGCTGATGCCGCTGGCCGTCAGCCCGGACCAGCGCCATCTCTACGTCGCACGCCGCACCGCCCCGCTGGCCGCGGTCGCCCTCGCCATCGACCCGCAGAGCGGACTGCTGACCCGGCTCGGTGAAGCGCCGCTGCCGCACAGCATGGCCGCGATCGCCACCGACCGCACCGGCCGCTGGCTGTTCAGCGCCTCGTACGGCGGCGCGCTCGTCGCGGTGAGCCCGATCGGCGCCGACGGCGTGCCCCAGTCCGCGCAGCAGGTCGTGCCCACCGGACCGAACGCGCATTGCATCCAAGCCGACCGCAGCAACCGCCGTGTCTACGCCACCAGCCTCGGCGGCGGCGAATTGGTGCACTGGCATTTCGATGCGGCGACCGGCCGGCTCGCCGCGGCCGATCCGCCGGCGCTGACGCTGCATGCGGGCGCGGGCCCGCGCCATTTCGTTTTCGACCGCGCAGGCCGCCGCGCCTGGCTGCTCGGCGAACTC
This sequence comes from uncultured Variovorax sp., assembly GCA_946478645.1. The sequence goes on along the minus strand of CAMLCW010000184.1, from coordinate 8,937 downwards.
GACGGCTCGGTGACGCTGCTCCACTTCGCAGAAGACGGCACGCCGACCGCGGTGCAGACCCTCAGCATCCTGCCACCCGGCTTTACCGGCGAGCCCTGGGCCGCCGACCTGCACTTGAGCCCCGACGAACGCTTTCTCTACACCAGCGAGCGCCGCTCGAGCACGCTCGCGGCGTTCCGCGTCGACCCGGCCAGCGGTGAACTGAGCCTCGTCGGCCACACGCCGGCCGAAGCCCAGCCGCGCGGCTTCGCGATCGATCCGGCCGGCCGCTTCGTGGTCACCGCGGGGCAACTGTCGCACCGGCTCGCCGTCGATGCGATCGACCCCGCGACCGGCGCGCTGCGCCGCTGCAGCACGCTCGACGTGGGCCGCGATCCGAACTGGGTCGAGATCATCACCTTGCCGCAGGCCCTGCCATGACCGACCGAGCGCCCTCTGCTTCCGCTGCGCCGCCGCACCGCATCCAGATCCATCCGGACGACAACGTCGCGATCGTCGCCAACGACGGCGGGCTGCCCGCGGGCACGGTGTTCGACGACGGCCTGCAGCTCGTCGACAAGGTGCCGCAGGGCCACAAGGTGGCGCTGACCGACCTGGCCCCGGGCGACGCGATCGTGCGCTACAACGTGGTGATCGGCCATGCCGCCAAGGCGCTGCCGCGCGGCAGCTGGGTGCACGAACGCGTGATGACCATGCCGACCGCGCCCGGACTCGACGGCCTGCCCACGGCCACCGTCAAGCCCCCCGCGCTGCCGCCGCTCGAGGGCCATACCTTCGAGGGCTACCGCAATGCCGACGGCTCGGTCGGCACGCGCAACATCCTCGCGATCACGCAGACCGTGCAGTGCGTGGCCGGCGTGACCGATTTCGCGGTGCAGCGCATCAAGGCCGAGCTGCTGCCGAAGTACCCGAACGTCGACGACGTGGTGGCGCTCGAACACGGCTACGGCTGCGGCGTGGCGATCGACGCGCCCAATGCGGTGATCCCGATCCGCACCTTGCGCAACATCAGCCTGAACCCGAATTTCGGCGGCGAGGTGATGGTGGTGAGCCTGGGCTGCGAGAAGCTGCAGCCCGAGCGCCTGCTGCCGCCCGGCACGATCCCGATCGCCGACCGCCGCGGCGAGGCCGAGACCGAAGGCCTCGACGTCGTGTGCCTGCAGGACGAGGGCCACGTCGGCTTCATGTCGATGATCGATTCGGTCATGCGCCAGGCCGAGCGCCACCTCGCCCGGCTCGATGCGCGCCGCCGCGAGACGGTGCCCGCGAGCGCGCTGGTGGTGGGCGTGCAGTGCGGCGGCAGCGACGCGTTCTCGGGCGTCACGGCCAACCCGGCCGTGGGCTTCTGCACCGACCTGCTGGTGCGCGCGGGCGCGACCGTGATGTTCTCGGAAGTGACCGAGGTGCGCGACGGCATCGACCAGCTCACCGCGCGCGCGGCCTCGCCCGAGGTGGCCGCCGCCATGGTGCGCGAGATGGCCTGGTACGACGCGTACCTGCAAAAGGGCCGCGTCGACCGCAGCGCCAACACCACGCCGGGCAACAAGAAGGGCGGGCTCTCGAACATCGTCGAGAAGGCCATGGGCTCGATCGTCAAGAGCGGCAGCGCGGCCATCTCGGGCGTGGTGCCGCCGGGCGAGAAGGCGCGGCAGAAGGGGCTGCTCTATGCGGCCACGCCCGCGAGCGACTTCATCTGCGGCACGCTGCAGCTGGCCGCGGGCATGAACCTGCACGTCTTCACCACCGGCCGCGGCACGCCCTACGGCCTGGCCGAGGTGCCGGTGATCAAGGTTGCCACGCGCAGCGACCTGGCCCGCCGCTGGCACGACCTGATGGACGTGAACGCCGGGCGCATCGCCGACGGCGCGGCCTCGATCGAGGACGTGGGCTGGGAGTTGTTCCGCCTGATGCTCGATGTGGCGAGCGGCCGCAAGAAGACCTGGGCCGAACAGTGGAAGCTGCACAACGCGCTGGTGCTGTTCAACCCCGCACCGGTGACCTGATTCCCCGACCTCGAAAGGAAACATCCATGGAAGACCTCAAAGGCAAGACCGCGCTCGTGACCGGCGCGAGCACCGGCATCGGCGCCGCGGTGGCCGTCGCCTTCGCGGCGCGCGGCATGCGCGTGGCGGTGCACTACAACAGCTCGGCCGACGCCGCGAACCAGGTGGTCGAGACCATCCGGAAGGCCGGTGGCGATGCCTTCGCGCTGCAAGCCGACGTGCGCGACACGGCGGCAATCCGCGGCTGCGCGCAGCAGGCGGCGGCCCGGCTCGGACGCATCGACGTGCTGGTGAACAACGCGGGCAGCCTGGTCAAGCGCGTGCCGATCGCCGAGTTCGACGATGCGCTGTTCGACGAGGTGATGCACATCAATGCGCGCTCGGTGCTCGCGTTCTCGCGCGAGGTGGTGCCGATGATGCGCACCCAGGGCGGCGGCAACATCATCAATGTGACCTCGGTCGCGGCGCGCACCGGCGGCGGCCCCGGCGCCTATCTGTACGCGGGCGCCAAGGGCTTCGTGAGCACGGCCACGCACGGATTGGCCCGGGAACTCGTGGGCGACAGGATCCGCGTCAACGCGGTGGCGCCCGGCGTGATCCAGACGCCGTTTCAGGACCGTTTCTCGACGCCCGCCGTGCTCGAGTCGTTCCGCGCGAGCATTCCGATGGGCCGCATCGGCATGCCCGACGAATGCGTGGGCGCCTTCCTCTTTCTTGCGTCGGAACAGCTCTCGGGCTACGTGACCGGGCAGGTGATCGAGGTGAACGGCGGCCAGTACATGCCCTGAACCGGGCCATGAAAAATACAAGCGCACGCCTTGGCGCCCTGCTGCTGGCGCTGGCTGCCAGCCATGCGGGTGCGGCCACCTGGGTCTACGTGTCGAACGCCGACAGCCAGGAGATTACGGTGCTCGAGCTCGACCGCGGCAAAGGGCAGCTCAAGCCCGTGCAGACGTTTCCGGTCGGCGGCACCGTGATGCCGATGGCGGTGAGCCGCGACAAGCGCGTGCTGCACGCCGCGTTGCGCTCGCAGCCGTTTCGCGTGGTGTCGCTTTCGATCGACGCGGCCAGCGGCAGGCTCGCGAAGCTCGGCGAGGCGCCGCTGGCCGACAGCATGGCGAACATCGGCCTCGACGCGAGTGGCAAGTGGCTGTTCGCGGCCTCCTACCAGGGCGGCAAGATCTCGGTCAACGCCATCGGCAAGGACGGGGCTGCGGGCGCGATCCAGCAGCTGGTGCCCACGGGCCCCAACGCACATGCGGTCCACGCCGATGCGGCCAACCGCTTCGTGCTCGCGACCAGCCTCGGCGGCGACAACGTCTCGAGCTGGCGCTTCGATGCCGAGCGCGGCCTGCTGTCGCCGAACGATCCGCCGCTCACGCCGGCCGCAGCGAAGTCGGGCCCGCGGCACTTCGTGTGGGACACGCCGCAGCGCCATGTCTACCTGCTGGGCGAGCTCGACGCCGCGCTGAATGTGTATGCATGGGACGCCGCGCGCGGCACGCTCGCGCTGAAGCAGAGCATCAGCGCACTGCCTCCCGGCTTCAGCGGCAAGCCCTGGGCGGCCGACCTGCACCTGACGCCCGACGGGCGCTTCCTGTACGCCTCGGAACGCACGTCGAGCACGCTCGCGGCCTTCAAAGTCGATCCGGCGACCGGGCAATTGCAGCCGATCGGCCACACGCCGACCGAGAAGCAGCCGCGCGGCTTCGCGATCGACCCCAGCGGGCGCTGGCTGATCGCGGCCGGGCAGGAATCGCACGCCGTCGCGCTGTACGCCATCGATCCCGCCACCGGCGCGCTGGGCCAACCCGCGCGCACGGCCGTCGGCAAGAACCCGAACTGGATCGAAATCGTCGACATGCCGTGACGACCAGAGCCCGCCACCACTCATTCAAAGGAGATAGCTCATGCAACGCCGCACACTGATCCGGACCGCCCTCGCTTCCTCGGTCGCCGCCCTCGGGCTTCCTGCGCTGGCGCAGGGCAACTGGCCCACGGCCAAGGCCATCACCTACCTGGTGCCCTTTCCCGCGGGCGGCACGACCGACGTGCTGGCGCGCCTGATCGCGCAGAAGCTCGGCCCCGCGCTGGGCACCAACGTGATCATCGACAACAAGGGCGGTGCCGGCGGCAGCGTGGGCTCGGAGATCGGCGCGCGCGCCGCGCCAGACGGCTACACGGTGGTGGGCGGCACGATCAGCTCGCACGCGATCAACGTCAGCCTGTATCCCAAGCTCGGCTACGACCCGCAGAAATCGTTCGCGCCCGTGACGCTGATCGGCACCAACCCGGTGGTGCTGGTGGTGAACCAGGCGAGCCCCTACAAGACGCTGAAGGACGTGCTCGAAGCCAGCAAGGCCAAGGCGGGCGGCCTGTCGTCGGCCTCGGCCGGCACCGGCACGTCGCAGCACCTGGCGCTGGAACTGCTGGCCTTCAAGTCGGGCGTGAAGTTCACGCACATTCCCTACAAAGGCAGCGGCCCCGCGATCCAGGACGTGATCGGCGGCCAGGTCGACATGATGTTCGACACCACGGTGGTGGCCGGCCCGCACATCCAGAGCGGCAAGCTGCGCGCGATCGCCGTGAGTTCGGCCAAGCGGCTGGCCTCGATGCCCGACGTGCCCACGGTCGCCGAATCGGGCATTGCGGGCCTGCAGGACTTCGAAGTGCTGTCGTGGCAGGCCATCTTCGTGCCCGCCGGCACGCCGGCGCCCGTGGTCGACCGGCTGCACACCGAGATCCGCAAGATCCTCGCCACGCCCGAGATGCAGGACAAGCTCAAGGGATTCGGCATGCAGCCCGCCGACCTGGACACGGCCAGGATCGCGGCGTTCCAGAAGGCCGAGGTCGAAAAATGGGCGCAAGTGATCAAGGCGGCGGGTATCAAGGCGGACTGATCGCGTCGGCGCGGCCCGCAAGGCAGGGGAAGCGCCTACGCGGGCGCCGCGGGCCGCTTTATAGAATGCCGGTCCGATCCGAATTCCAGGCCTTCCACACGTGTCAGACCGCTCCGCCGTCCTTCCGCAATACCTGTTCCCCAAGCAGGCCCTGACCAACTTCGCCGGCTGGGTCGCGGGCAAGGAGCGCGGTGCCGTCACCACCTGGATCATCCGGCGCTTCGTGGCCAAGTACGGCGTGAACATGGACGAAGCGCTCGAATCGGACATCACGCACTACAAGAGCTTCAACCAGTTCTTCACGCGCGCACTCAAGCCCGGCGCACGGCCGCTCGCCGAGGCCGACCTGGTCTGCCCGGTCGATGGCGCGATCAGCCAGTTCGGCACCATCGAAGGCGACCAGATCTTCCAGGCCAAGGGCCACAACTACACCACCACCGCGCTGGTCGGTGGCGACGCGGCACTCGCCGCGCGCTTTGCGCACGGCAGCTTCGCCACGGTCTACCTGAGCCCGCGCGACTACCACCGCATCCACATGCCCTGCGACGGCCGGCTGCTGCGCATGATCCACGTGCCCGGCGACCTGTTCTCCGTCAACCCGGTGACGGCGCGCGGCGTGCCGGGGCTGTTCGCACGCAACGAGCGCGTGGTCTGCGTCTTCGAATCGGCGCACGGCCCCTTCGTGCTGGTGCTGGTGGGCGCGACCATCGTCGGCAGCATGGCGACCGTGTGGCATGGCGTGGTCAACCCGCCGCGCGGCGGTGAACTGCGCGAGTGGCACTACACCGACCAGCAGGTCGTGTTGAACAAGGGCGACGAGATGGGGCGCTTCCTGCTCGGTTCCACCGTCGTGATGCTGTTCCCCGCGCCGCCGCTGGCCTTCAACCCCGACTGGGCGCCAACGCGCGCGGTGCGCCTCGGCGAGGCCATGGCCAACTTCGCCAGCATGTGAAGCTTCCTCTGTGGGGCCGCGTCCAGCATGCAGCCGCAGCTATAAAACTAGTAGCATCGTGATCCTTGCGCTATAGTCGCGCGGGCCGATGGCCGTCCAGCCCCGAGGAGATGATGACGATGAGTAACAAGGAAAACGCAGCCGTCAACCAGCTGCTCGCGCTGCTCGAGGCACGGTACGCACTGCGTGTGCTCTGGGCGCTGCGCGACGGCCATGCCCAGACCTTCCGGCTGCTGCAGGACAGCGTCGGCGGCATCACGCCGAACACGCTCAACACCCGCATCAAGGAACTGCGCGAAGCCGGCCTCGTGAGCCATGGCGGCGACGGCTACAGCCTCACCCTGAGCGGGCAGGACCTGCTCAAGCGGCTGTCCGACCTGCAGGCCTTCGCCGGCAAATGGCAGCTCGGACAGGTCAAGAAGCAGGCCGCACCGGCACCGGCCGCCGCCGCGCCGGACGCGGAGGCCACGCCTGCGGCCGCCTTGCCCGCGCCTTCCACACCGTCTTCCGCTCCCGCCGCATCGACCGATACGCCCGCCCCGCCCGCCCCGCCCGGCCCGCCCGGCCCGCCCGGCGACAAGGCTGATTGAGCGCTCGCGCAGGCACCTCCGGAGGCGTCGGTAAACTCCCCGCCTCCGGTCTCCGCTTATCCATTCCACTCATTTGACGCAAGGAGCGTTCGACATGCCTACCACTCCCTCCGGCCTGCAATACGAAGACACCACCGTGGGCGACGGCGCCGAAGCCAAGGCCGGCCAGCACGTGCACGTGCACTACACCGGCTGGCTCTACAACGATGGCGTGCAGGGCGCCAAGTTCGACTCGAGCCGCGACCGCAACGACCCGTTCGCGTTCTCGCTGGGCGCGGGCCAGGTCATCAAGGGCTGGGACGAAGGCGTCGCCGGCATGAAGATCGGCGGCAAGCGCACGCTGATCATCCCCGCATCGCTCGGCTACGGCGCACGCGGCGCCGGCGGCGTGATCCCGCCGAACGCGACCCTGAAGTTCGACGTCGAGCTCCTCGACGCCCATTGATCGCTGCTCGCCCCTCAGGGGGCGAGCAACGCGCTCGCAGCGGCCCGCCGGGGCCGCATTTTTTTGCTTGAAATGCCAGAAGCCAGCCCCAAGTGGCTGGCTATCGTTTGTTTCCCGGCCCCGAGCTGGTTCTTTGAAAAATGTCCGATCCGCAACAACCTGAACAGAATTCCCAGATGCTGCAAGGCGAGCCGAGCCCCGAAGAACTGGAGGCCGCGCAGGCAGCCAACGAGAACGACGCACAGAATGCGCTGGCCGCCGTCCAGGCTGAACTGGCCGCATTGCAGGCCAAGAACGCCGAACTGGCCGACCAGTACCTGCGCGCCCAGGCCGACGTGCAGAACGCGCGCCGCCGTGCCGAGGACGAGATCAGCAAGGCCCGCAAGTTCGCGGTCGAGGCCTTTGCCGAAAGCCTGCTGCCGGTGACCGACAGCCTCGAAGCCGGCCTGGCCGTGAAGGACGCCACCCCCGAACAGCTGCGCGAAGGTGCCGAAGCCACGCTGCGCCAGTTGAAGACCGCGCTCGAGCGCAACAAGGTGCTCGAAGTGGCCCCCGAACCGGGCGCCAAGTTCGACCCGCACCAGCACCAGGCCATCTCCGTGGTGCCGGCCGAGCAGGAGCCGAACACCGTGGTCACCGTGCTGCAGAAGGGCTACACCATCAACGAGCGCGTGCTGCGCCCGGCGCTGGTCACGGTCAGCGCCCCGAAGTGAACGGTGCTTCGCCCCACAAGATCCCCACAGGAAATCCCCGCTGCATCCCTTGAATCGCACCGGGTTATCCACACGTTCATAACAACATATCTTTAGGCTTTCAGGAGTAAGAACATGGCAAAGATCATCGGCATCGACCTCGGCACCACCAACTCGTGCGTGTCGATCATGGAAGGCAACACCACGCGTGTGATCGAGAACTCGGAAGGTGCGCGCACCACGCCGTCGATCGTGGCCTACCAGGAAGACGGCGAAGTGCTGGTCGGCGCCTCGGCGAAGCGCCAGGCGGTCACGAACCCGAAGAACACGCTGTACGCGATCAAGCGCCTGATCGGCCGCAAGTTCGAGGAAAAGGAAGTCCAGAAGGACATCGACTTGATGCCCTACAGCATCACCAAGGCCGACAACGGCGACGCCTGGGTCGAGGTGCGCGGCAAGAAGATGGCGCCGCAGCAGGTCAGCGCCGACATCCTGCGCAAGATGAAGAAGACCGCCGAAGACTACCTCGGCGAGCCCGTGACCGAAGCCGTGATCACGGTGCCGGCCTACTTCAACGACGCCCAGCGCCAGGCCACCAAGGACGCCGGCCGCATCGCGGGCCTCGACGTCAAGCGCATCATCAACGAGCCCACCGCGGCTGCGCTGGCCTTCGGCCTCGACAAGCAGGACAAGGGCGACCGCAAGATCGCCGTCTATGACCTCGGCGGCGGCACCTTCGACGTGTCGATCATCGAGATCGCGGACGTCGACGGCGAGAAGCAGTTCGAAGTGCTGTCGACCAACGGCGACACCTTCCTCGGCGGCGAAGACTTCGACCAGCGCGTCATCGACTACATCATCGGCGAGTTCAAGAAGGAACAAGGCGTCGACCTGAGCAAGGACGTGCTCGCGCTGCAGCGCCTGAAGGAAGCGGCCGAGAAGGCCAAGATCGAGCTGTCGAACAGCGCGCAGACCGACATCAACCTGCCCTACATCACGGCCGACGCCAGCGGCCCCAAGCACCTGAACCTGAAGCTCACCCGCGCCAAGCTGGAGAGCCTGGTCGACGAGCTGATCGAGCGCACCATCGCGCCGTGCCGCACCGCCATCAAGGACGCCGGCGTCAGCGTGGGCGACATCCACGACGTGATCCTGGTGGGCGGCATGACCCGCATGCCCAAGGTGCAGGAGAAGGTCAGGGAGTTCTTCGGCAAGGAGCCGCGCAAGGACGTCAACCCCGACGAGGCCGTGGCCGTCGGCGCGGCCATCCAGGGCCAGGTGCTGGGCGGCGACCGCAAGGACGTGCTGCTGCTGGACGTGACGCCGCTGTCGCTGGGCATCGAGACGCTGGGCGG
>CAMLCW010000183.1 GCA_946478645.1 uncultured Variovorax sp. | reverse complement strand
CTTAAGGCACAAGCACCGCGCGGCCGCGGTGTCCGCGTTGCGCAATCCACTCAAGGGCGGCACCCGCATCGGCCAGCGCGAACGGCCGCACGTCGAGCTGCAGCCGCCCGTCGGCCAATCGCGCCAGCAGATCGGGCGCCGCCGCACGCCCCGCGGCTTCGCGCCGGAACATGTTGAGCGGCAGCAGCGCCACGTCGCGCTGCAGGAAATGCGCGATGTCGAGCTGCAGCAGCGGCCCCGCGGTGTAGCCGACCAGCACCGCGCGGCCGCCGGGCCGCACTGCCGGCAGCACCTTCGCGAGCACCTCGCCGCCCACGGTGTCGACGAGCAGGTCGGCTGTGCCTTCGGCTGGTGGCGGCGCGTCGGGATCGACCGGCGTGGCGGTGCAGCCGGCCTCGCGCGCCAGCTGCATCGCGAGCGATCCGACCGCGCCGCTCGCCCCGGTCACGAGCACGTTCTCGCCCCGCTGCAATTGCGCGACCTCGTGCAGCGCGACCCAGGCCGAAGTGCACGGCGAGAAGAACGCGGCGCCCAAAGCCATCGGCACGGCATCGGGCAGCAGGCCGAGTGTTTCGTCGGGCGCATCGATGAGCTCGCACCAGGTGCCGTCGAACAGCGTGCCGAGCCCGCCTCCGCGCAGCCACACGCGCTGGCCTGCCGGGTAGCGCTGGCTCGCGACCACGATGCCGGCGGCCTCCACGCCCGGGATGTACGGCATCGGCGGATGGCGCAGGAAGCTGCCGCGCCACACGGTGCGGTCGATGTGGCCGACCGTGGCCGCCTGCATCCGGACGATGGTGCGTCCGGCACGCGGCACGGGATCGGCTGCTTGCTCGAGCACCGGCGCGGCATGGAAGGCGTTGATGCGCACGGCCTTCATGGCAGCGTCTCCAGGAAATCGAGCACCGCGCGCGCGAAGGCCTTGGGCATCTGGTCGGGCAGCGGCACCATGCCGCCTTCGATGTCGACGATGCGCGCTTGCGGCAGGTGCTGCTGCAACTCCACCGCATGCGGCGCGGCGAACGGATCGGCGGTGGCGCGCACGATGCGCGCAGGCTGCGTCACGCGGGCGATGCGCGTCTCCATGCGGTACGACGCCACGGCGCGATGGCCCTCTTCGACCCGATGCCCGACCTTCATCGCATCGCGCACGAAGGCTTCGAGCAGCGCGGGTCGCCCGGTCGGATAGAAGCCCTGGCGCTTCTGCCAGAGCGCCGCAAGATGGCTGCCGTCGTCGCTGGGTGCCACCTCGTCGATCGGCGGCCGCTCGGCGCGCGCACGGCGGAAGGCCTCGCCGGTGTAGGGCGTCGACGACAGCACGAGGCTGCGCACGCGCGCCGGAAATGCCGCCGCGAGCTCGATCGCCACGACGCCGCCCGTGTGGTGCCCGACCACGTCGGCCTCTGCGATGCCGAGCGCGTCGAGCAGCTCGCAGGCCACGCGGGCCCACTGCGCGATGCTCGCAGGCACGCCGCCGTCGTCCGAATCGCCGAAGCCCGCGGTGTCCATGGCGATGGCGCGGTGGCGCGCGCCGATAAGCGGCAGCACCTCGCGGTATTCGGCCCAGCTGCGCGGCGACTGGTGCAGCAGCAGCACGGGCCGCGTCTGCGCATCGCCGCAAGTGGCGTAGTGCACCTGCCCCACCGACAGGTCGGCGAAGGCGCGGCGAATGGTCATGGCTGCGTCTCGGCGGCGGGCGCGCGCCAGAGGCCCGCGTGCTTGAGTTCGCCGAGCGTGCGCGAGAGCACGTCGCGCCGGTAGGCGGCCACGTCGCGGCCCTGGTAGTCGTAGAAGCCGCTGCCGCTCTTGAGCCCGAGCCGCCCCTCTTCGACCATTTGCCCGACGATGGCCGGCGCGGTGTAGCGCCCGGCATCGAGCGAGGCCGACATCTCGCGGCTCGCATGGTGCAGGATGTCGCAGCCGCCGAAGTCGATGAACTCGACCACGCCGAGCGCCGCGAAGCGCAGGCCCAGACCGTAGCGCGTGGCCTTGTCGATCTCCTCGGCGGTGGCGGCGCCCTCCTCGATCATGCGTGCGGCCTCGTTCATGACCAGCGCCTGCAGCCGCGGCACGATGTAGCCCGGCGATGCGCCGCAGACCACGGGCAGCTTGCCGATGGCCTCCATCAGCGCCTTGGTGCGCGCGAGCACCGCGGCGTCGGTGCCCGGGTGGCAGCTGAGCTCCACCACCGGGATCACGTAGGCCGGATTGAGCCAGTGCATGTTGAGGAAGCGCTCGGGCCGCCGCACCAGCGCGGCGAGCTGCGTCACGAGGATGCTGCTCGTGGTCGAGGTGAGGATCGCATCGTCGCGGCAATGGCGGTTGAGCTGCTCGAAGGCCTCGCGCTTGGCCGCCATGGTTTCGGGCACGCCTTCGAACACCAGCTCCGCGGCCGCCAGGGCCTGCGGCGCGTCGGCCGCATTCACGAGCTGCACGCGCCCCGCGATGGCCTGGACCTGCGCCGCATCGATCACGCCGAGCTGCGCCAAGCCGGCGAGGCTGGCCTCGATCTCGGCGCGGGCCTCCGCCGCGAGCTTCTGCCAGGCGTCATCGCTGCGCTGGCGCAGGTCGATCAGGGCAATGCGGTGGCCCGCGTAGGCGAACGCGATCGCGATGCCGCGCCCCATGCGGCCCGCGCCGACGGCCGCGAAACGGGGCTGCGCGGCCTCATTCGCCATCGTGCAGCCTCTGCTGGAGGTCGGCCGCGCGCAGGTCGGCAAGGCCCAGGCTCTCGAAGGTGCGCGCGCCGCGGCGCAGGTCGCGCCCGAGGAAGCCGCCGACGATGGCCAGCAGCCCGTGCGCGATCGGCGCATCCACGCCCGCATGCCGCGCGGCCGACGCGAGGAAGGCCAGGCCGAGTTCGGTGTCCTCGGTGATGTAGCGGTGCGTGTGCAGGTCGATGTGCTCGCGCCAGTCGCCCGACTTGACGAGCTTCTTGTGCGCATCGCCGTACATCCACTGGTCGTTGTTGTAGTGGTCGGCCAGCGGATAGTGCGGCGCCGCATGCCCGAAGGCTTCGCGCACCGCCATGCGCTCCTGGTCGAGCCGGTCGGTCACGTCGCGCACGGCGCGCTGCGTGCCTTCGTTGTGGATGTCCCAGCGCTCGAAGTGCTGCAGCGGCGCGGCGTTCATCACCATCAGCGGCGGATGGATCACCGGACCGGCATTCATCAGCGCGCCCGACAGCGCATTGCCGCAGCCGTGCACGGCGGGATAGGCCTGGCGGATGACCTCGATCGCCTCGGCTTCCTTGCGCGCGGGATAGACGCCGGTGGGCAGCCGGATCGCGCGGATGGTGACATTCACTTCGCGCTCGCCGTGCTTGCGCGCGAGATACGGCAGGGTGCCGGTCTCGGCCCAGGCCACGTCGGCACGGCTGCCCGCTTCTTTCACGGTGCGCGCCATCACGTAGCTGCCGAAGGTGCCGGGCGGCAGGAACACCACCTGGCCGTCGGCGAGGTGCGGCGCCATGGCCAGCGCGATGTCGTGCTGCGCGATCGCCGGGGTCGGGACGACGATGAGTTCCGCGCCCTTCAATGCCGCCGCGATGTCGCCGGTGGCCAGGGCCAGCGGGACTTCGCGCGCGCCATCGGCATCCTTCAGCGTGATCGCGCCGGCCTGCACCACGGGCTCGAGCGCCGCCGCATCGCGGCGCCACAGCCGCACTTCATGGCCCGCTTCGGAGAGGTCCGCGGCCGCCGCGTAGGCCCCATGGCCACCGCCAAGAATTGCAATTTTCATGTTCGGAATTGGAAAGGCAGATGTCGATGAACCGGCAGCCGCGGCGCGGTCCGGGGGAGCAATGCCTCAATACATTACTTTTCATCGTTTCATGTGTCAATCAACTTCAGGGGCTGCGGACCCCGCGGAAACCCGCAAAGAAAAAGCCCGGACTTCGCGGGGAAGTCCGGGCTTTCTCTGTCGTGGGCGGCCACCGGCCGCCCTGGATGCGATCAGCGCGAGGGCTTGAAGGCGCGCTTCTGCGCATCGCGCGGCACGAACACCTTGCCCGGGCCGCCGTGGCCGGCACCGTTGCCGCGGGGCGCAAAGCCCTCGCGCGGTGCAAAGCCTTCACGCGCTTCACGCGGTGCGAAGCCGCCGTCGCCACGGCCGCCGCGCGACGCGGCGTTGTCGCCCCAGCCCGGCTTGCGGCCGTAGCCGCCACCGCCCTCTTCACCACGGCCGCCGCCGAAGCCGGCATTCTGGCCCTGGAAGCCGCGCGGGCCTGCCGGTGCACCGCGGCGGTCGTTGAAGCCGCTGGCGCCGGCATAGCCGCCGCGCGGGCCGCCGGCGTTGCCGCCGCCACCACCGAACTTGCGGTCGCCACGCGGGCCGCCATGGCCGTCGCGGCCGCGGCCGCCGAAGTCGCCTTGCGGGCGCGACTGCGGCATGCGCTGCTGCGGCTCGAGACCGGGGATCACCTCGGACTTGAACTGCTGGCGGCTGTAGTGCTCGATGTCCATGATGCGGCGGCGGTCACGGAACTCGGCGAAGGTGACGGCGATGCCGTCGCGGCCGGCGCGGCCGGTGCGGCCGATGCGGTGGGTGTAATCCTCGGCCTTCATCGGCAGGCCGAAGTTGAAGACGTGGGTGATCGTCGGCACGTCGATGCCGCGCGCGGCCACGTCGGTCGCCACCAGGATCTGCACCTGGCCCTGGCGCAGCGCCATCAGGCGGCGGTTGCGCAGGCCCTGGCTCAGCGCGCCGTGCAGCGCGACGGCGCTGAAGCCGTCCTGCTGCAGGTCGTTGGCGAGGCCGTCGCATTCGACCTGAGTGCTCGCGAACACGATCGCCTGGTTGATGGTGGTGTCACGCAGCCAGTGGTCGAGCAGCTTGCGCTTGTGCTGGGTGTTGTCGGCCCAGAACAGCACCTGCTTGATGTTGGCGTGCTTTTCCTGCGGGCTGTCGATGGTGATGCGCTGCGGTTCGCGCATGACGCGCTGGGCCAGCTGCTGGATGCGCGGCGCGAAGGTGGCGCTGAACATCATGGTCTGCTGGCGCTCGATGGTGAGCTGGTTCACTTCGGCCAGGTCGTCGGAGAAGCCGAGGTCGAGCATGCGGTCGGCTTCGTCGACCACGAGGAACTTGACCTGGTCGAGCTTGATCTGCATCGAGCGCTGCAGGTCGAGCAGGCGGCCGGGGGTGGCGACCACGAGGTCGGCGTTTTGAAGGCGCGCGATCTGCAGCTGGTAGGGCATGCCGCCCACCACGTTGGCAACGCGCAGGCCGCGGCAGTGGCGCACCAGCTCGATGGCGTCGTGCGCGACCTGCTGCGCGAGCTCGCGCGTCGGGCAGAGGATCAGGGCGCCGGGCGTGGCGGCCTTGAAGTGGCGCGCGTTGGTCGGGTCCTTGCGCTTCGGCTTCTTGGGCACGGCTTCGCCGCGCGCGGCGGCTTCGGCGGCCAGGCGCTGGAACTCGGCCTTGGCGGCCTCTTCGGCTTCGGCCTGGCGCTTGAGCAGCGTGTGCAGCACCGGCAGCAGGAAGGCCGCGGTCTTGCCCGAGCCGGTCTGGCTCGAGACCATCAGGTCGACGAAGCGGGCCTTGCCGTCCTGGCCGGCTTCACCGCCCATGGCGAGCGGGATCACCTTGTCCTGCACGGTCGTGGGCTGGGTGAAGCCCAGGTCGGCCACGGCGGCGATGAGCTCGGGCGCGAGGCCGAGCTTGACGAAGCCGTTCGGCGCGGCGACGGCCTCGGCCACGGCCGCTTCCGGCAGCGCAGCGTCGAGCGCCTCGAGGATCGGCGACTCGGACGCGGTGTCCGTGGCGGCGATGAATTCGTTGTTGTTGGTGGATTGCACAGGCGCGAACTCGCCCTGCGCTTCAAAAGCGTCGGTCATTGATTTGTCAATCTCAAACGCGAGCGCTGCCGAAGGCGGCGCCCCGTTGGGTGGTTAAAAACATCAACCATCCAACGACATTCAACTTCCGGGTTTCGCCGGAGGCTGCGGCCCTTTTTGATCAGCGGATGCGATCGGGCGCGGTGTGCAAGATAGGGAGATGCAAGAGACGCTGACCGAAACGAAAAACCTGCCGGCCAGCGAAGCCCACGATTATGGCATGAATCGGGGTTTTTACCTAATCCGTCAACCGCAGGAAGGTGTCGCGGTAGTGCGCGAGCTCCTCGATGGATTCGTGCACGTCGGCCAGCGCAGTGTGCGCCTGCTGCTTCTTGAAGGCGCTGTAGGCCGAGGGCTTCCAACGCTTGGCCAGTTCCTTGAGGGTGCTGACGTCGAGGTTGCGGTAATGGAAATAGGCCTCGAGCCGCGGCATGAACTTGACCAGGAAGCGCCGGTCCTGGCCGATGGTGTTGCCGCACATCGGCGAGCCGGCCTTGGGCACGTAGCGCGCGATGAACTCGAGCAGCTGCAGCTCGGCCGTGGCTTCGTCGAGGGTGGAGGCCTTGACCTTGTCGATCAGGCCGCTGCGCCCGTGCGTACCCTTGTTCCAGGCGTCCATGCCGTCGAGCACGGCATCGCTCTGGTGGATCACGAGCACGGGGCCGTCGATGCGGGGGCTCAGGTCGGGGCCGGTCACGACGACGGCGATCTCGAGCAGGCGCTCCTTCTCGGGGTCGAGCCCGCTCATCTCGCAGTCGAGCCAGACCAGGTTCTGGTCGCTTTTCTTCAGCACCGGCAGCGCGCCGCCGGTCGTGGGGTCCAGGGTTTCGAGCATGCCCGGATTGTCGCCGATGGCTTCTGCCGCGCCGGCCCGGCGGGCGGCAACACGCCCTAAACTCGCCGGTCATGTCCTATTCGCTCATCTTCACCGCCGCCTTCGCCGCTGCACTCGTCGCGGGGCTCGTCGTGAAGTTCTGGCTCGCGTCGCGCCAGGTGCGCCACGTCGCACGCCATCGCGACGCCGTGCCGCCCGCCTTCGCGCATCAGATCACGCTCGCGGCCCACCAGAAGGCCGCCGACTACACCGTGGCCAAGGCGCGCTTCGGCATGGTCGAGATGGCATGGAGCACCGCGCTGCTGCTCGGCTGGACGCTGCTCGGCGGGCTCGACCTGCTCAACAAGCTGCTTTTGGCATGGCTCGGCGGCGGCATGGTGCAGCAGCTCGCATTGCTCGCGGCCTTCGCGGTGATCGGCGCGCTGCTCGAACTGCCGTTCACGCTGTGGCAGATCTTCCGGCTCGAGGAGCGCTTCGGCTTCAACAAGATGAGCTGGGGGCTCTGGCTGCGCGACACGGCCGTTTCCACGCTGATCGGTGCGGCCATCGGGCTGCCGATCGCCGCGCTGATCCTGTGGATCATGGGCGCGGCCGGCACGCTCTGGTGGCTCTGGGCCTGGGCCGCGTGGATGGGCTTCAACCTGCTCTTGATGATCGTCTATCCGATGTTCATCGCGCCGCTCTACAACAAGTTCAAGCCGCTCGACGATCCCACCGTGAAGGAGCGTGTCACCGCGCTCATGAAGCGCTGCGGCTTTCGCGCCAAGGGGCTGTTCGTGATGGACGGCAGCCGGCGCAGCGCGCATGCCAATGCCTACTTCACGGGCTTCGGCGCGAGCAAGCGCGTGGTGTTCTACGACACGCTGCTGCGCCAGCTCAACGCGGCCGAGATGGAGGCGGTGCTCGCGCACGAGCTCGGCCACTTCAAGCACCGCCACATCGTGAAGCGGCTCGCCACGATGTTTGCGCTGAGCCTCGCGGGCTTCGCGCTGCTGGGCTGGCTGTCGACGCAGGTGTGGTTCTACGCCGGCCTCGGCGTGCAGCCGAACATGGCGCCCACGGCGCCGAACGACGCGCTCGCGCTGCTGCTCTTCATGCTCGCGGTGCCGGTGTTCGGCTTCTTCGTCGCGCCGCTCGCGGCCCGGCTGTCGCGCCAGCACGAGTTCGAGGCCGACGCCTATGCGGTGGCGCAGACCAGCAGCGCCGACCTTTCGGCCGCGCTGCTGAAGCTCTACCAGGACAACGCGTCGACGCTCACGCCCGACCCGGTGTTCGTCAAGTTCTACTATTCCCACCCACCGGCCTCCGAGCGCCTTGCGCGCATGCAGGCCGCCTGATCGATACCGCCCCTCCGCCAAGAAAAGCCGACACCATGAGCAGCATGTTCAAGCCCAAAGACTGGAAGGGCGTTCCACGCCAGGCACTGAGTGCCACCGAGATCGTCTCGGGCCTCGCCAAGCTCGACGGATGGAAGCTCAACGGCGACGGCGCCGATGTCGCCATCGAGAAGACCTTCAGCTTCGCGAACTACTTCGAGACCATCGCGTTCGTGAATGCGCTGGCCTTCGTTGCCCACACGCAGGACCATCATCCCGACCTGTCGGTGCACTACAACCGCTGCGTGGTGCGCTTCAACACGCACGACGTCGGCGGCATCTCGAGCACCGACTTCGAATGCGCACGCCAGGCCGACGCGCTCGTGGCTCCCGCGCCGTGACCGGGGCACGCGCCTTTGGCTAAGCCGGCCCGCACCCCCGCCAAGGGCGCCACGGGCGCTGCCCGCGTGCTTCACGACGGCCTGGTCGTCGCGAGCCACGGCCGCCACTGCCTGGTCGAGACGCCCACGGGCGAGCGGCTGATCTGCCATCCGCGCGGCAAGAAGAGCCAGGCCGTGGTCGGCGACCGCGTGCGCTGGCAGGCGAGCGAGGACGAGGGCACGATCGAGGAGGTCGTGCCGCGGCGCAACCTTTTCTACCGCCAGGACGAGATCCGCACCAAGTCGTTCGCGGCCAACCTCGACCAGGTGCTGATCCTGATCGCGGCCGAGCCGGAGTTCTCGGAACACCAGCTGGCCCGCGCGCTGATCGCGGCCGAGGCCGAGCGCATCGTGCCGATCATCGCGCTCAACAAACGCGACCTGGGCGTGCCGTTCGAGCGCGCATGGAACCGGCTCGCGCCCTATCGCCGCATGCACGAAGGCGTGCTCGCGCTGTCGCTCACGGCCACCGGCGAGGCCGACCGCGCCTTGCTGATGACGCGGCTCGCGGGCAAGAACACGCTGGTGCTCGGCCCCTCGGGCGCCGGCAAGAGCACGCTCGTCAACCTGCTCGTGCCGGGCGCCGCGGCGCTGACGGGCGAGATCTCGCAGGCGCTCAATTCGGGCAAGCACACGACGACGAGCACCACCTGGTACTGGATCGACGAGGCGCGCACCACGGGCATCATCGATTCGCCGGGCTTCCAGGAATTCGGCCTCAACCACATCGCGCCGATGCAGCTCGCGGGGCTGATGCCCGACATCGCCGAGCATGCGAAGGAATGCAGGTTCTACAACTGCACGCACCTGCACGAGCCGGGCTGCGGCGTGATCGCGAACGTCGAGGCACCCGGCAAGCCGGGGCCGATCAGCGCGACGCGCTACCGGATCTACGGCGAGCTGTTCGCCGAACTGGGCCAGACGCGGTACTGAGGTACTGAACCGCTCAGCGCGCCTGCAGAATCTCCTGCAGGCGCTGCACCAGCAGGCTGCACTGGTCGCGCGTACCGATGCTGATGCGCAGGTACTGCGTGATGCGCGGCTGCCTGAAGTGCCGCACCAGCACCGCGCGTTCGCGCAGCGCCGCCGCAAGTTCCGCCGCGTCGCACCCCGGGTGGCGCGCGAACACGAAGTTGGCCTGCGACGGCAGTACTTCGAAGCCCAGGTCCTCGAGCTGCAGGCTGAGCCCTTCGCGCGCGTCGATGACTTGGCGGCGCGTGCGCTCGAACCAGGGCTCGTCGTCGAGCGCCGCCACCGCGCCCGCCGAGGCGAGCCGGTCGAGCGGATAGGAATTGAAGCTGTCCTTCACGCGCACCAGCGCATCGACCAGGTGCGCCTGGCCGCAGGCATAGCCGACCCGCAGGCCCGCGAGCGAGCGCGACTTCGACAGCGTGTGGACCACGAGCAGGTTCGGATGGCGCGCGATCAGCGGCATTGCGCTCTCGCCGCCGAAGTCGACGTAGGCCTCGTCCACCAGCACCACGCGCTCGGGGCAGGCCGCGAGCAGCCGCTCGATGCGTTCGAGCGGCAGGCCGATGCCCGTGGGCGCATTGGGGTTCGCGATCACCAGGCCGGCGCAGCCACGGGCGGCGCGCGACGCCATTGCCTCGACGTCGATGCAGAGCCGGTCATCCAC
>CAMLCW010000182.1 GCA_946478645.1 uncultured Variovorax sp. | reverse complement strand
CGCCAGGCGCTCGACCAGCGCGTCCTGGTCGACCACCGCGCCGCGCGCGATGTTGATGAACACGCCCTTCGGCCCGAGCGCGTCGAGCACCTCGCCCGACACCAGGTGCCGCGTGGCGGCGCCGCCGGGCGTGGCGGCGATCAGCACGTCGCTCCACGCCGCGAGTTCGCGCGGCGATTCGAAGTACGCATAGGGCGCATCGGCCTGGCGCGTACGGCCGGCGTAGCCCACGGTGGTGTCGAAGGCCTCGCAGCGGCGCGCGATCAGCCGGCCGATGTTGCCCAGCCCCACGATGCCGATGCGGCTGCCGGCGAGCCGGCGCCCGAGGGGCAGCGGGCCTTTCGCCCAGGCGCCTTCGCGCACATGGCGGTCGGCGGCCGGAATCTGGCGGAACACCGCGAGCAGCAGCGCCATCGCGAGGTCCGCCACGTCGGCCGACAGCACGCCCGGCGTGTTCGTCACCGCCACGCCGCGCGCGCGGGCCCAGGCGACGTCGATGGCGTCGTAGCCCACGCCGTTGCAGGCGATCAGTTCGAGGCCGGTCAGGTGCTCGGCGCTGCCCGCGGGCAGGCCGACCAGCCCGTTGGTGATGACGGCGCGCACCTGCGGGCCGCGCTCGCGCAGAAAGTCGGAAGGCGCCGGCAGCGCACGCCAGCGCACGATCTCGCAGCAGCTTTCCAGCGGCTGGAGCACGTCGTCGGCAAAGGGGGTGATGACGAGAAGAAGGGGTTTGGGCATCGGGAAATCGCTTTGGAAATGGACCGGACATCTAAAATGTCACCGGTAACATTGCCGCGACTGTATATTTCGCGGCAGCCATGCGTCAACCCGTTCGAACTGGATCAAGGGAAAACCACGAGCCGCCTTCCGGCACGCCCGACAGCGCGGCCGACGGCGCGGTGCCAGGGCGCGCGCGCACGCCGCGGCGCAAGCTCGGCACCCACACCATCCACGACGTGGCCGCGCTCGCGGGCGTGTCGTCGATCACCGTGTCGCGCTACTTCAATGCACCCGAAAAGGTGTCGCCGCGCGTGCGCGAGCAGCTGCGCCAGATCATTCTCGAGACCGGCTACGTGCCGAACCAGATGGCCGGACGCCTGGCCTCGGCCGAGAGCCGGGTCGTCGGCGCGGTGATGCAGAACACCGGCAGCATCACCTTCGCGTCGCTGGTGAAGGGCATGACCGACGGCTTCGAGGCGTCGGGGCTGCAACTGCTGCTGGCCAATACCGAGTATTCGGAACTGCTGGAGGAGCGCGCGATTCGCGCCTTCGTGGGCTGGCATCCGAGCGCGCTGATCCTCACGCGCGACGACCACACGCCCGATGCAGATGCGCTGCTGCAGGCCTGCCGCTGCCCCATCGTCGAGACCTGGGGCGTGGTGCCCGGGCGGCCCTTTCACCAGGTCGGCTTTCCGCATGCGGACATCGGCATCGCGCTGGCCCGGCATTTCCTCGCGCAGGGCGCCCGCCGCATCCGCTTCGCGCTGCGTGCCGCGCCCGAAGACTTTCGCGCCCAGCAGCGCGCGCTTGGCTATGCCGAAGCGATGAAGGCCGCGGGGCTCACGCCCGACATCGAAGCGTCGACGCTGACGGACGAGTTCGACGCCGGCGCGCAAATCCTCGAGCGGCTCGCGCAGCAGCCCGTGGCGGAACGGCCGCAGGCCGTGATCTTTGCGAGCGACAACATGGCCGTGGGCGCCATCCTCGAAGCGCCGGAACACGGCATCCGCTTTCCGCAGGACTTCGCGATCGCGGGTTTTGGTGATGCGCCGATCGCCGCGCGGCTGCATCCCTCGCTCACCACGATGCGGCCCGAGCCCTATGCCATCGGGCTCAAGGCGGCGCAGGTGGTGCTGCAGCTGAAGGCGGACAAGCAGTCCGATGCGCCGCCCGCGCTGCACATCGTGCCGTGCCAGTTGATCGTGCGCGAGAGTTCGCGGCTCACCCCGCGTTGATCTCCGCTGGCGCGGCAGCGCGCTATGCCAGCAGCAGCGAAGCCTCGTCGCGCCAGTAGTTCACTGCGGCAAACCAGCCTTCCCACACGCAGCCGTTGCAGCCGCGGCCGCAACAAGTGGTCGGCGGCGCTGGCGGCGCACGCATGGCGAGCCCGCGTGCGTCGAGCAGCGCCTGCACCCGCGCGATCAGCGACTCGGCACTGGCGAGGTCGGTGGGGGCGATGAGATCGGCGTTAGCGAGCGGCACGGCGATATGGTGGGGCGGCGCATCATCCGCGCCGCAGCGGCCTACCAGAAGATCCAGAGCGCCAGCCCGCCGAAGATCGTCCACTTCACGAGGTAGTACGCCCGCCTGTCCCAGGCCTTGAGCCGCTTGCCGAGCACGCGGATCTGGTAGATGTACTTGAACGCGCGGTTGAGGCCGCCGGTCTTGTCGCCGGCGTCGTTGGGCGATGCGGCGGCGGCCAGCAGGTTCTTCGCGAACCAGCGGTTCACGGCACTGGCCCAGCGGTACTTGAGCGGACGCTCGATGTCGCAAAACAGGATCACGCGGTCACGGTCGGTGGTGTTCTCGGCGTAGTGGATGTAGGTCTCGTCGAACACCACCGCCTCGCCGTCGCGCCAGTGATAGCGCTGGCCGTCCACGTCGATGTAGCAGCCCTCGGCGCCCGGGGTCCACAGGCCCAGGTGGTAGCGCAGCGAACCGGCGAACGGGTCGCGGTGGCGCACCAAGCGGCTGCCCGGCGGGAGTTCGGCGAACATCGCGGCCTTGATGGTGCCGATGCCCTTGAGCAGCTCGGTGGTGCGCGGGCACAGCTCGGCTGCGGACGGATGCGCATCGTCGTACCACTTGAGGTAGAAGCGCTTCCAGCCGCTCTTGAAGAAGGAGTTGAAGCCGACGTCGTTGAACTGGTTCGACGCCTTGATGCTGCCCCCGTTGCGCATGGCGAGTGCCTCTTCGCGGATGACCTCCCAGTTCTCCTCGAGCACGCGCATCTCGGGGAACTGCGCGGGCGAGAGATACGGCGTGCCGGGCACCTTCGAGAACATGTACATGAACACGTTCAGCGGCGCGAGGAAGGTGGAATGGTCCGACAGCTGCCTGAAGAAACGGTGCCGGACCTGGCCGCGATAGTGAACGTAGAGCGCACTGAGCGCGAAGATGGCGAGAATGACCCACTTCATTTGTTGAACAGTGTCTTGTAGAGCGGGCGGGTAGTGTAATTCTTCACATTTGTCCCGACCGATCGCGGCCTTTTCAACGCCGAAGCAACTTGATCAGCGCCGCGAACTCTTCCCCGCCAAGCCCTGCCCCATCGGCGCGCTTCAACAATCCGGCGGCGAAAGCGGGGAATTCGGTGTTGATGCCGGCCTGCTGCGCGGTGTCGAGGATGCGCTGCGTGGCCTCGACCGAGATGCGCATCGGGCTTTGCGAGATCGCGAAGTCGCCCGACTGGATGACCTTGGCCTCGTGCTGCAGGAAGCCCGCGAAGGTCGGCATGATGCCGGCCACGATGCGGCCGTACGCCGCCACGTCGAAGCCCTCGTGCTCGGCCACGCGCGCGCCGTGCAAAAAGCCGATCAGCGTGCCGTAGACGGTCGACAGCGTGGCGAGGTCCATTGCGGCGGCGGCGCCAGCCTTGTCGCCGAGATAGACGATGCCGCCGCCGAGCACGCGCAGCATCGGCTCGGCCGTGCGGAACACGGGTTCGGCGCCCGACATCAGGATCGGCGTGTCGGGCTGGCCCATCTGGTCGGGCGCGGCCTGGATCGCCCCCTCGAGGTAGCGCGCGCCGTGCCGATGCGCCCAGGCCTCGGCATCCCTCGCGTCCTGCGGACTGGCGGTGGTGAGCTGCACCAGCAGGCGCCCGTCCATGGCGGCGGCCACGCCGTCCAGCGCAAGGATCGCATCGGCCGCCCGATAGTCGTAGACGCACATCAACACCACGGGGCTCGCGCGCACGGCCTCGGCCGCACTGCGCGCGAGCCGGGCACCGCGGGCGACGAGCGCTTCGGCCTTGCCGGGGCTGCGGTTCCATACCGTGACCTGGTAGCCCTGCGCGATGTACAGGCTCGCAAGGGTCTGGCCCATCGATCCGAGGCCCACGATGGTGATCTGCTGTTGGCTCATGACGTTCGCTCGATCCGTAGTGAAGGGGCCTGCATCGTCGAATCAGGCTTTCCATTGGTCAAGTACCTACAATAAAGTGAGGTACTCACCAAAACAGCAGTATTGGAGCGAACGGCATGGCATCGAAGAAGCCTTACGTCTGCGGCATCGGGCCCGCATTCGAGGTCATCGGCGGCAAATGGAAGGCGCTGATCCTCTGGGAGCTGCATCTGCAGCCGCGCCGCTTCGGCGAACTCAGGCGGATGCTGCCGGGCATCAGCGAGAAGATGCTGATCCAGCAGTTGCGCGAACTCGAGACCGACGGCGTCGTCGCGCGCGAAGTGTTCCGCGAGGTGCCGCCGCGCGTGGAATATTCGGAGACGAAGCTCGGCGCCACGCTCAATGCGGCACTCGGTCCGCTGGCCGACTGGGGCGACCGCTACGCCAAGCGCGTGGCGGCGGCGCGCAAGCTCGCGTCGGCCGAAGACTGACGGCCCGCGCGCGGGGCGGCTGCAGTGTCAGTCGGCAGCCCAGCCGGTCTGGATCTCGGTCTTCACCTCGGTCATGAGCTTGTGCACCGGGCACTTGGCGGCCACGCGCATCAGTTCGTCGCGCTGCGCCTCGCTGAGCTCGCCGCTCACGCGCAGCTTGGCGTCGAGCCGGTAGACGCCCTTGCGCTCCTCGCTGTCGTCGCGGTCGACCACGACCTCGATGTCTTCGACCGGGATGCCCTTGCGGCGCGCATAGATCAGCACGGTGAGCGCCTTGCAGGCCGCCAGTGATGCATCGTAGAGATCGTGCGGCTCGGGGCCCGCGTCACTGCCGCCGCCCGCCGGCGAGGCATCGACCGCGATCTCGTGGTTGCGGATCTTGAGGATGTGGCGCGTGCCGGTGCTGCCGTCGCGGCGGATCGAAAGGCTCATGGGGCGGTCCTTGGAAGGGGCATGGCCGGCGATGGTAGCCGCCGAGGCGCCAGTCCGTTCAGCGGTCGGTGGCCAGCACCAGCGTTTCCTTGATCTCCTCCATCACCACGTAGCTGTGCGACTCGGCCGCCACCGGCAGCTTCTTGAGGATGTCGCCGAGCAGGTGCCGGTACTCGCTCATGCCGCCGAGCCGCGCCTTCACGAGGTAGTCGAAGCTGCCCGAGACCAGGTGGCATTCGAGCACCTCAGGCATGTGCAGCAGCTCCTTGCGCACTTTGTCGAACACGTCGCCCGACTTGGCCGAGAGCTTGATCTCGACGAACACCAAGAGCGTCTTGCCCAGCGCCTCGGGCGAGACATGGGCGTGGTAGCCGCTGATCACGCCCTCGCGCTCCATGCGCTTCACGCGCTCGGTGCAGGGCGAGGGCGACAGCCCGATGCGCTCGGCAAGCTCGGTCATTGAGATGCGGCCCTGGCGCTGCAGCACGTCGAGGATCTTGCGGTCGATGCGGTCGAGTTCGGGCATTTCACTTGGCGCGGGGCATTGCCCGCGGTTCGGCAGTTGTTTTCGCTGTGTTGGCGCCAATTTCGATGGAATCCACTTCATTCTGAAGCATAAATTCTGGCTATTCACCTTTATACCGGTAGATACCCATGAAAGTCATCGTTCTCGGCGGCGGCGTGATCGGCACCACGACGGCCTACTACCTCGCGCGCTCGGGTGCCGACGTGACGCTGCTCGACCGCCAGGCCGGCCCGGCCGAGGAAACCAGCTTCGCCAATGCGGGCCAGGTGTCGCCGGGCTACTCCACGCCATGGGCGGCGCCGGGCATTCCGCTGAAGGCGCTCAAGTGGATGTTCCAGAAGCATGCGCCGCTCGCGGTGCGGCCCGACGGCACGCTGTTCCAGCTGCGCTGGATGGCCGCGATGCTGCGCAACTGCTCGCCAGAGCGCTATGCCGTCAACAAGGAACGCATGGTGCGCCTGGCCGAGTACAGCCGCGGCTGCCTGCAGCAGCTGCGTGCCGAAACCGGCCTGCAGTACGAACACCGCACCGGCGGCACGCTGCAGCTCTTTCGCACCCAGGCGCAGCTCGACGCGGTGCAGCGCGACATCGCGGTGCTCGAGGAATGCGGCGTGCCTTACGAGCTGCTCGCGCGCGATGCGCTCGCCCGCGTCGAGCCGGCGCTGGCCGGTGCGCGCGACCGGCTCACGGGCGGGCTGCGCCTGCCCAACGACGAGACCGGCGACTGCCATCTGTTCACGCGCGGGCTGGCCGAGATCGCGCGCGGCCTGGGTGTCGAGTTCCGCTTCAGGCAGCAAATCGCCGCGCTCGAGATGGCGGGCGACTGCATCACGGGCGTGCGCACCACCGCCGGCAAGATCCTCAGGGCCGACCGCTACGTGATGGCCTTCGGCAGCTACTCGCGCGCGGCGGTCGCGTCGCTCGGCCTCGACATTCCGGTGTACCCGGTCAAGGGCTACTCATTGACCGTGCCGCTCGTCGACGAAGCGCTGGCGCCGCAATCGACCGTGCTCGACGAGACCTACAAGGTGGCCGTCACGCGTTTCGACAACCGCATCCGCGTGGGCGGCATGGCCGAGCTCGGCGGCTTCGACCTGCGGCTCAATCCCGCGCGCCGCGCCACGCTGGAGAAAGTGGTGAGCGACCTGTTCCCCGGCGGCGACCTGCCGCGCGCCACTTTCTGGACCGGCCTGCGCCCGATGACGCCCGACGGCACCCCGATCGTCGGCGCCACGCGCTATGCCAACCTGTTCCTCAACACCGGCCACGGCACGCTCGGCTGGACCATGGCCTGTGGCTCGGGCAAGCTCATCGCCGACATCGTCACCGGCCAGCGCCCCGAGATTCGCACCGATGGGCTTGCGATGGACCGCTATGAGGCGGGTTCGGCACGGCCACGAAGCACACGCCCTGCTACTGCAACGGCCTGAGAAAGCGGATTGCCGGACGCAGAGGACGCGAAGGTTTCGCAGAAGTCGCAAAAGAAGACCAAGAAATAATCTTGAGTGTCTTCTTCTGCGACTTCTGCGTGGTTCTTGTATTTCTTCTGCGTCCGGAAGTCCGATCCCGTATTCAAGCCGCCTGCCGATACACCTCCGCCTCCCCATACCGCGCCAGCAACTGCATCAGGTGCTTGCGGATCAGCATGCCGGGGCGGTCCGAATCCATCGAGTACTCGATGCCGCGGCGGCGGGTGTCGACCACCGCGTCGGGGTCGGTCGACTCGAGGATGTCCTTGTCCTCGCGCGTGATCTCCTCGTCGAAGTCGATCAGCAGCTGCGCCGGGCAGTCGACCTCGGTGTCGTTGCGGAAGAGCCACTGGCACAGCTGCATGCGCGTGTCGTCGATCGGCGTGAAGCAGTTGATGATGATGTGGCGCACCCCGCTCGGGTACTCGATGTCGAGACGGCGCGAGAACGGCATGAAGTAGGCATTGCGCATGTGGCGCGTGGTGATCGCATCGGTCACGCCGCTGATTGCATGGAACTTGGCCGGGTTGGCCGCTTCGATCACCGTCTCGGCATAGAAGCCGCCCTCGTTCTCCACCAGCTCGTAGCGGCTCGGCTTCGGGCTCGCGGCCACGCCGAAGGTGGCGCGGTGCACAAAGCTGAAGTGCGAGTTGTCGAACGAATTCTCGAGCGCACGCAAGGGGCTGGTCTGCCACTCTTCGTAGAACTGGAAGATGGTGCGGTAGCCCGGATCGCCGAACTCCGGAATCGCCGGGATGTCGGCGACCGGCTCCTCGAGCGCCACCCAGGCGTAGCCGTAGCGCGCGGTGCAGCGGTAGGCGGTGGTGCGGTAGTCGGGCGGGATCTTGCGATCGGCTTCGTACTGCGGGATGCGGATCACCTGGCCGCTGCGGTCGTAGGTCCAGCCGTGGTAGCCGCACTGGATCGCACCCTGCCCGCAGGCCTTGCCCTGGCCATCGACACACCAGCCCTTCGAGAGTTTCGCGGTGCGATGGCAGCAGCGGTCGCGCAGCGCGGCCGGCTGGCCCTCGGCATCGATGAAGAGAACGATGTCTTCGCCCAGCAGCCTGAAAGGCTTCGGGCCGGCGGCAAGTTCGCTCAGCGGCATGACGGCATGCCAGAACTTGCGGAAGACGGGTTGACGGGAAACGAGCATGCGGGACTCCTTCTGTTGCACGTGGGTACGGACGAACTTGAAAGAGCAATTTCCCGCCGCGAGGGCTGAACGCTTCTACTCTGCGCCACCTGCCATGCAAGTTGCGCGCCCGGATTGTGCCCGCTCGCGGCGAACCGCGCTGGCATGCGTCGTGCATCAGCCCATGCAAGAGTAGAAGCGTTCAGCAGCGCACGCACCAATCACGTGCGCCCGCCCGGAAATTGCTCTTGCGACGCCTCCTGCCACCGCGGGAGGGATCCAAGACGACCGACTCCGGAGCCCCACCATGCAACGCCGATTCTTTCTTGCCGCAGCAGCCACCAGCGCCGCCAGCCTTGCCGCCCCCTGCGTACTCGCACAGGGCGGCAGCAACAACAAGCTCACGCCCGTCAAATTCACGCTCGACTTCCGCATCAACGGCCAGACCGCGCCCTTCTTTCTTGCGCACAGCAAGGGCTACTACCGGGACGAAGGCCTGGACGTGACCATCGACACCGGTGCCGGCTCGGTCGCCTCGATCACGCGCATCGCGAGCGGCGTGTACCAGATGGGACTCGGCGACATCAGTTCGCTGGTGGAGTTCAATGCACAGAATCCGGGCACCCCGATGGTGCAGGCGGTGTACCAGTACTACAACCGCGCACCGTTCGTGATCATCGGCCGCAAGGACCGCGGCATCACCGGCGACTTCAAGAGCCTCGCGGGCAAGAAGGTGGCCGCGGCCGCCGTCGAGGCCACCCGCCGCGCATGGCCGATGGTGGCGCGCAGGCAGGGCATGCGCAGCGATGCCTTCCAGTGGCAGACCACCGACTTCTCGGCGCGCGACAACGTGATGGTGCGCGGCGACGTCGATGCCGCCACGTATTTCCATGACTCGGCGATCTCGCTGTTCGCACGCATGAAGCAGGACGAACTCTCGGTGCTCAAGTATTCGGATGCCGGCGTCAACCTCTACGGCAACGCCATCCTCGCGAGCAGCAATTTGATCGCGCAAAATCCCAAGGTGGTCGCGGCCTTCCTGCGCGGGACCAACCGCGCCATCGTCGAGACCTTTGCCAATCCCGCGCCGAGCATTGCCGCCATGCGCCAGCGCGAACCGATCCTCGACGAGAAGGTCGAACTCGAGCGCTGGGGCGTCACCGCACAGTACGTGGGCGCGGCCGACACGCAAGGGCACGGCCTCGGCGACATCCGCAAGCTCACGCTGGAGCAGCAGGTCGACCAGGTCGTCGACGTCTTCGGCCTCAAGGTCAAGCCCGCGTCCGACGCGATCTTCAACACGTCGATGCTGCCATCGCGCAACGAACGAAATCTTTCCAAGGCATGAACTTCAGCAACCTCATCACCTCCACCCACACCGCGCTTCCCGACGAAGCCACGCTCGACGAACGCGACGAGCGCTACCTGCGCAAGGCGATCGTCTGGTCGCACGCGGCGCGGCGCCGCGGCAACCGGCCGTTCGGCTCCGTGATCGTCTCGGCCGACGGCGAGGTGCTCGCCGAGGCGGCCAACAGCAACGGCGAGACCGGCGACTGCACGGCCCATGCCGAGGTCAACGCGCTGCGCGCGCTCGCGGGACGCGGCCTCACGCGCGAAGAACTGGCAAGCGCCACGATCTATGCATCGGGCGAGCCCTGCGTCATGTGCGCGGGCGCGATCTTCTGGTCGAACATTGGCCGCGTGGTGTTCGGCATCGACGCCGAGCGCCTGCGCGCGTTCCGCGGCGAGCGACAGGACCAGCGCGACGCCGAGCTCTCGTGCCGCGACGTGTTCCGCGCTTCGCCGCATCCGATCGAGTGCATCGGCCCGGCGCTGATCGACGAGGCCAGCGCAGCACACGACGGCGCCTGGAACTAGGGCCTGTTCACCCTATTTACGGGGTCGCGAAGGCATGCCAAAGCGGACAAATCAAGGCGCACGACGCAGTGTGTGC
>CAMLCW010000181.1 GCA_946478645.1 uncultured Variovorax sp. | reverse complement strand
AGAACGTCACTGCGCTCGCCACCAGCCAGGACCACAAGCGGCTGCTCGACAACGACGAAGGCCCCAACACCGGCGGCATGGGCGCCTATTCGCCCGCGCCCGTGGTCACGGCCGAAGTGCATGCACGCGCGATGCGCGAGATCATCTTGCCGACCATCCGCGGCATGGAAATGGACGGCATTCCCTACACCGGCTTTCTCTATGCCGGCCTGATGATCGACGCGGCCGGCCAGCCGAAGACGCTCGAGTTCAACTGCCGCATGGGCGACCCCGAGACGCAGCCGATCATGATGCGGCTCAAGTCCGACCTGTTCGAGGTGTTCTGGCATGCCACCGACGGCACGCTCGACCAGGTCGAGCTGCAATGGGACCGCCGCGTGGCGCTCGGCGTGGTGATGGCCGCGCATGGCTACCCGTTGTCGCCGCGAAAGGGCGACCGCATCACCGGCATTCCGCCCGAAGCGGCCGACGCCGTGGTGTTCCACGCCGGCACGGCATTGAAGGACGGCGAGCTCAAGACCAGCGGCGGCCGCGTGCTGTGCGTGACCGTGCTGGCCGACAGCGTCAAGCAGGCGCAGCAGCGGGTGTACGAAGTCGCCGCGCGCATCAACTTCGACGGCGCGCAATACCGCCGCGACATCGGCCACCGCGCGGTCCAGCCGCGCAACCAGCCGCAGGCCTGATGCAGCAGACGGATCCGGCAGCGGTTGGCGACTACCTGCGCAAGCTGCAGCAGGAGATCGTCGCGGCGGTCGAGGCCGCCGATGGTGGCAGCTGCACGCGCGACGCCTGGCAGAAGGCCCCCGGCGAAGCACTGCAGGGCAGCGGCCTGACCTGCATCCTCGAGGGCGGTGAGCTGTTCGAGCGCGCCGGCTGCGGCTTCTCGCAAGTGCGCGGCCCGAAGCTGCCGCCATCGGCCACGCAGAACCGACCCGAGCTCGCAGGCGCGCCGTTCGAGGCCATGGGCGTGTCGCTGGTGTTCCATCCGCGCAATCCGTACGTGCCGATCGTGCACATGAACGTGCGCATGCTGGCCGCGCTGCCCGAGGGCAGCGAGCCCGTGTGCTGGTTTGGCGGCGGCATGGACCTGACGCCCTGCTACGGCTTCGAGCAAGATGCCGTGCATTTCCACACCGCCTGCCGCGATGCGCTCGCCGCCTTCGGCGACGACAAGTACCCGCGCTTCAAGGCTTGGTGCGACGAGTATTTCTTTCTCAAGCACCGCAACGAGCAGCGCGGCGTCGGCGGCATCTTCTTCGACGATTTTTCCGAGGGCGGCTTCGAGAACGGCTTCGCGCTGCTGCGCGCCGTCGGCAACGCCTTCCTGCCGGCCTACCTGCCGATCGTGGCGCGCCGCCGCGCCATGCCCTGGGGCGAACGCGAGCGCGCGTTCCAGCTCTACCGGCGCGGCCGCTACGTCGAGTTCAACCTGGTGTGGGACCGCGGCACGCACTTCGGCCTGCAGTCGGGCGGGCGCACCGAGTCGATCCTGCTGTCGATGCCGCCGCTGGCGAGCTGGGCCTACCGCCAGCAGCCCGAGCCGGGCAGCCCCGAGGCGGCGCTGTACAGCGACTTCATCGTGCGGCGCGACTGGCTGTGAGCGCACGCGCCACAACGACAGGCACGGCGCCGCGCATCGGCGTCTTCGGCGGCGCCTTCGATCCGCCGCACAACGCCCATGTGGCGCTGGCCGAGGCCGCGCTCGCGCAGCTCGGCCTGGCCGAACTGCACATCATTCCGACGGGGCAGGCCTGGCACAAGACGCGCGCGCTGACACCGGCGCAAGACCGCCTCGCGATGGCGCAACTGGCCTTCTCGGGATGGAAGGGCACCGTGGTGGTCGACAGCCGCGAAGTGCTGCGCGACGGCCCCACCTACACGCTCGACACCCTGCATGAGTTGCAACAGGAGCAACCCGGCGCGCAGCTGGTGCTGATCATGGGCGCCGACCAGGCCCATGCGCTGCCGACCTGGCACGGCTGGCAGGCTATACTCGGCATTGCTATTGTTTCTGTAGCGTATCGCGCATTGTCGGCGGGCAACACCGCCCGTTTCGACCCGAAGATGCTGCCAGGCCTGCCGGCCGGTGCGCGCTTCGAGGCGCTCGAATTGCCCGCCATGGACACCAGTGCCACCGACATCCGGCGGCGAGCCGCGCTCGGCGAGGACATTTCCTCGCTGGTTCCGCCCGCCGTTGCACGCTATATTGACCAACACCACCTCTACCGCTCTGCCTGATGACCACTGAAGCCGCCGCCAAGAAAGACACCCAGAAACTCCAGCGGGCCATCATCGATGGACTCGAAGACGTCAAGGCGCAGGACATCCAGGTTTTCGACACGGAGCATCTCTCGCCGCTCTTCGAGCGCGTGATCGTGGCGTCGGGCACCTCCAACCGCCAGACCAAGGCGCTGGCCGCGAGCGTTCGCGATGCGGTGCGCGAGGCCGGCTTCCCCAAGCCGCGCATCGAGGGCGAGGACAACGGCGAATGGATCATCGTGGACTGCGGTGCCGCGGTCGCGCACATCATGCAGCCGGCGATCCGCCAGTACTACCACCTCGAAGAGATCTGGGGCGACAAGCCGGTGCGCGCCAAGCTCGGCGGCACCAAGCCCACGGCCGCCAAGGCGTCGGCACCGGATGCCGACGAGAAGAAGCCCGCCGCCAAGCAGCCGAGCCTGCGCCGCACGAGCGCGGCCAAGACCGCCATTCGCGCCGCCGAGCAGGAAGCCAAGGCCGAGAAGGCCGCCCGGGCCCCCGCCAAGAAAACGGCCGCACGCAAGGCGCCCGCCAAGAAGACCGGCACCACCAGCGCGCGCGTGCCGGTCAAGGTGGTCGGCAAGCCGGCCGCCAAGAAGACCGCGGCCAAGACGACCGCCGCCCGGAAGGCGCCTGCCAAGAAGGCGCCAGCGCGCCGCGCATGAAGCTGCTGGTGGTCGCCGTCGGGCAGCGCATGCCCGACTGGGCGCAGACCGCCTGGGACGACTACGCCAAGCGCTTCCCGCCTGAACTCAAGCTCGAACTGCGGGCCGTCAAGACCGAACCGCGCGGCTCGAAGACGCTCGAGACGCTGTACGCGGCCGAGCGCGAGCGCATCGAGGGCGCGATCGCCCGCGGCATGCGCATCGTCGTGCTCGACGAGCGCGGCACCGCACTCACCACCAAGGCGCTGGCCGCACGGCTTACTGCCTGGCAGGGCGAGGGCGACGACGTGGCGCTCGTCATCGGCGGCCCCGACGGGCTCGATCCAGCCTTCAAGGCGGCGGCGCACGAGCGCATCCGCCTGTCCGACCTGACACTGCCGCACGCCATGGCGCGCGTGCTGCTCGTCGAGCAGCTCTACCGTGCCTGGTCGGTCAACGCGGGCCACCCCTACCACCGGGAATGACCGACGTTGGCTGCTGAATTCATCTACCTCGCATCGCAAAGCTCGCGCCGGGCGCAATTGCTCGGGCAATTGGGCGTGCGCCACGAACTGCTCCTGGCCGAGCCCGGCGAGGATGCGGAATCGCTCGAGGCGGTGCTGCCCGGCGAATCGCCGACGGCCTACGTGCAGCGCGTGACCGCGCTGAAGCTCGATGCGGCGGTCGCGCGGCAGAAGCACCGCGGGCTGGCCGGCGCGCCCGTGCTCTGCGCCGACACCACGGTGGCCCTCGGTCGCCGCATCCTTGGCAAGCCCGATGACGTGCGCGATGCCGAGCGCATGCTCGCGCTGCTCTCAGGCACCACCCATCGGGTGCTCACCGCCGTCGCATTGCAGCACGGCCGCCGGCGCCATGCGGCGCTCAGCGTGTCGCGCGTGCGCTTCGCGGCCATGAGCGGGGCGCAGATCGCACGCTATGCCGCAGGCGGCGAGCCGCTCGGCAAGGCCGGCGCCTATGCGATCCAGGGCGCGGCGGCCGCCTTCGTCGAGCACATCAGCGGGTCCTATTCGGGCATCATGGGACTCCCCATGTTCGAGACCGCGCAGCTGCTGCGGCGCGCCGGTTTCATCGTTTGAAGACCTCATGCAAGACATCCTGATCAACTGGTCCCCGCAGGAGACCCGCGTGGCCGTGGTCGAGCACGGCGCGGTGCAGGAGCTGCACGTCGAGCGCACGCTCGAGCGCGGCCTCGTCGGCAACATCTATCTCGGCAAGGTCTCGCGCGTGCTGCCGGGCATGCAGTCGGCCTTCATCGACGTGGGCCTCGAGCGCACGGCCTTCCTGCACGTGGCCGACATCGTGGCGCCGTTCACGCCGGGCTCGCGCCCGAGCGCACCCGCGCCCGATCGCGACCACCGCAACGGCGCACCGATGGTGCCGATCGAGAAGCAGGTGTTCGAAGGCCAGTCGCTCTTGGTGCAGGTCATCAAGGACCCGATCGGCACCAAGGGCGCGCGGCTGTCGACGCAGATCAGCATCGCAGGAAGGTTGCTGGTCTTCTTGCCGCAGGACAACCACATCGGCGTGTCGCAGAAGATCCCCGCCGACCAGCGCGAGTCGCTGCGCACGCGCATGCTTGCGCTGATCGAGGCCGCTGCGGCGGCCGACAGCGGCGGCGTGGTGCCCGCCAACACAGGCGGCTTCATCCTGCGCACCAACGGCGAAGATGCATCGGACGCCGAACTGGCCGAGGACATCGCGTACCTGCGAAAGACCTGGACGCGCATTCGCGAAGCCTCGGGCAAGACGCCGCCGATGTCGCTGCTGCACCAGGACCTGAGCCTGCTGCAGCGCGTGCTGCGCGACATGACGAGCGAGGACACCCAGACCATCCGCATCGATTCGCGCGAGCAGTTCGAGGTGCTGCTGAAGTTCGGCCTCGAATACATGCCGCAGGCGGCCGGCAAGCTGCAGCACTACAGGGGCGAGCGGCCGATCTTCGACCTGTATTCGGTGGACGAGGAGATCGCCAAGGCACTGGGCCGCCGTGTCGACCTCAAGTCCGGCGGCTATCTCGTGGTGGACCAGACCGAGGCGCTCACCACGGTCGACGTGAACACCGGCGGTTTTGTCGGCGCGCGCAACTTCGACGACACGATCTTCAAGACCAACCTCGAGGCCGCGCAGGCCATCGCACGGCAGCTGCGGCTGCGCAACCTGGGCGGCATCGTCATCGTCGACTTCATCGACATGGCGCGCGACGACCATCGCGAGCAGGTGCTGGCCGAGTTCCGCAAGCAGCTCGCGCGCGACCGTGTCAAGACCACGGCCGGCGGCTTCTCGCAGCTCGGGCTGGTCGAGATGACGCGCAAGCGCACGCGCGAATCGCTGGCCCACATGCTCTGCGAGCCGTGCGCGGCCTGCGGCGGGCAGGGCATCGTGAAGACCGCGCGCAGCGTGGCCTACGACGCGATGCGCGAGATCCTGCGCGAGGCGCGGCAGTTCACGCCGCGCGAGTTCCGCATCGTGGCCTCGCCGCAGGTGATCGAGCTGTTCCTCGACGAGGAGAGCCAGCATCTGGCCGGGCTCAGCGACTTCATCGGCAAGCCGATCTCGCTGCAGTCGGAGCCGGCGATCGGGCAGGGGCAGTACGACATCGTGCTGCTTTGAAAGCCTGAAAGCGGACTTCCGGACGCAGAGGACGCGAAGGTTTCGCAGAGGGCGCGGAAGGGATACCTGAAGGAAGGGTGGTGCGCGGGCTCTGGCGGCAACTGATGCGGGCGTCTGCCTCGGGCGTCAGAGGGTTGGGGCCTGGCCTGCCGGGGTGGTGCGCAGGGCCGTGCTCTGCAACCGCGCATAGAGGCCGTCGAGCGCCATGAGCTGGGCGTGGCTGCCTTGCTCGACCACGCGGCCCTGCTCCATCACGACGATGCGGTCGGCATGCTGGATGGTCGAGAGGCGGTGCGCCACGATCAGCGTGGTGCGGTTCTGCATCAGGCGCTGCAGGGCGTCCTGCACCAGCCGCTCCGATTCGGTGTCGAGTGCCGAAGTCGCCTCGTCGAGCAGCAGGATCGGCGCGTCCTTGTAGAGCGCGCGCGCAATCGCCAGGCGCTGGCGCTGGCCGCCCGAGAGCTGGGTCGCGTTATGGCCGAGCACGGTGTCGATGCCCTGCGGCAGACCTTCGATGTGGCTCGCCAGGTTGGCGGCCGCCACGCACTGCTCGACGCGCGCGCGGTCGATCTCCGCGTCGGCGCCGAGCGCCACATTGGCGGCCAGCGTGTCGTTGAGCATCACCACGTCCTGGCTCACCATCGCGAACTGGGCGCGCAGGCTGCCGAGCGCCCAATCGGCGATGTCGTGGCCGTCGAGCAGCACCTGTCCGCCGCTCGGCAGCACGAAGCGCGGCAGCAGGTTCATCAACGTGGTCTTGCCCGAACCCGAAGGCCCCACGAAGGCCACGCTCTGGCCCGGCTCGATCGACAGGCTCACGCCATCGAGCGCGCGGCGTTCGTCGTCGCTGCGGTAGCTCACGCGCGCGTCCCTGAACTCGATGCGGCCCCGGGCGCGTTCCATCGCGAAGCGGCCCTGCGGCTCGGTCGGCACCTCGTCGACCAGCGCCAGCCCGCGCTCGAGCGCCGCCAGGCCGCGCGTGATCGGGCCGGCCACTTCGGCCAGCCGCCGGATCGGCGCGATCAGCATCAGCATGGCCGTGATGTAGGCAACGAAGCCACCGACCGTGAAGCCCTGCTCGCCGCTCTGCCAGAGCGCGATCATCACCACCACCGACAGCGCGAGCGCGGCCATCATCTGCGTGAGCGGCGTGGTCGCGGCCTGCGCGATGGTCGACTTGACGGCGAGCCGGTTGAGCCGCTGGCTCAGTTGTTCGAAGCGCCGGGCCTGCGCTGCCTCTGCGCCATGCAGGCGCACCATGCGGTGGGCGAGCACGTTCTCCTCGACCACGTAGGCCAGCGCGTCGGTGGCCTGCTGGCCTTGCTGCGTGAGCTTGTAGAGCCGCTTCGAGAACACCTTCATGATCCACGAGATGCTCGGCACCAGGAAGGCCACGATCAGCGTGAGCTTCCAGTTGAGGTAGACCAGGTAGCCCAGCAGCGCCACCAGCGTGAAGCCGTCGCGCGACAGCCCGAGCAGCGCCTGCACCAGCAGCAGCGCGCCGGTCTGCACCTCGTAGACCACCGTGTTCGACAGCGTGCTGGCCGACTGGCGCGCGAACAGTGCGAGCTCGGCGCCGAGCAGCCGCTCGAACAGCACGCGGCGCAGGCGCTGCATGCCTTCGTTGGCGATGCGCGAGAGCGCGTACTGCGAAATGAACTGCGCGATGCCGCGCACCGCGAACAGCAGCAGCACCGCGGCGGGCACGAACCACAGCGGCATCTGGCCCTTGGTGAAGCCGCGGTCGAGCAGCGGCTTGAGCAGCGCGGCCATCAGCGGCTCGGTCAGCGCCGCGAGCAGGGCGCCGATCAGGCCCAGCGCCCACCATTGGCGCGAGCCGCCGAACCAGGTCATGAGACGCGCCAGCCGTCGGGTCAGGGGAGGGCGTGCGGGGGTCTCGCTGCCGGGGGATGCTTGCATGGCGGCGGATTCTACGGGCCGCCTGTCGGCGCACCGGACGGCTGCCTTGTAGGACCGCATCGCCCGATACACGTTTTGTGACGGCAGGGCCAAGGCAGTGTGTAACATGTGGGGCGTTGCACCGGGGAGAACTTTCTTACCCCGAAACATCTCCGAACCGCATGAACAAGCCGTTGCCCGCTCCCATCCCAACTCCTTCTTCATCGCTCTTTGCGCGCCGCTCGCTGATCGCGGCCCTGGCCGCGACGCCCGTGCTTCCCGCGCTCGCCCAGTTCCGGGTCGAAGTCTCGGGCGTCGGGCTCACACAGCTCCCGATCGCGCTCGTTCCCTTCAAAGGCCAGGATGCCTCGCCGCAGAAGATCTCCGAGATCGTGCAGGCCGACCTGGAACGCAGCGGCCAGTTCCGCGGCGTCGATGCCTCGGGCCAGGCGCTCGACGAAGCCTCGCGCCCCGATCTGTCGCTGTGGCGCCAGCGCACCGCCGATTCGCTCGTCGTGGGCAGCGTGTCCCGGCTCGGCGACGGCCGCTACGACGTTCGCTTCCGTCTCTGGGACGTGGTGCGCGGACAAGACCTCGGCGGCCAGAGCTACACCGTGCCGCAAGGTGACCTGCGGCTCGCCTCCCACCGCATCGCCGACTACGTCTACGAGAAGCTCACGGGCGACAAGGGCATCTTCTCCACCCGCATCACCTACGTCACCAAGGGCGGCAGCCGCTATTCGCTCTGGGTGGCCGATGCCGACGGCGAGAACGCGCAGGCCGCGCTGGCCAGTCCCGAGCCGATCATCTCGCCGGTCTGGTCCTCCAACGGGGGGCAGCTCGCGTACGTGTCGTTCGAATCGCGCAAGCCCGTGGTCTACGTCCACAACGTGGCGAGTGGCCAGCGCCGCCTGCTCGCGAACTTCCGCGGCTCCAACAGTGCGCCGGCCTGGGCGCCCGATGGCAACTCGCTGGCCGTCACGCTCAGCCGCGACGGCGGCTCGCAGCTCTACACCATTCCCGCGGGCGGCGGCGAGCCGCGCCGGCTCACGCAGAGCGCCAGCATCGACACCGAGCCGGTCTACTCGGCCGATGGCAGCACGATCTACTTCGTGAGCGACCGCGGCGGTGCGCCGCAGATCTACCGGATGAGCGCCGGCGGCGGTGCGCCCAGCCGCGTCACCTTCAGCGGAACCTACAACATTTCTCCGTCCGTCAGCGGCGATGGCCGGTGGTTGGCCTACATCTCGCGGGTCGGCGGTGCGTTCAAACTCCACGTGATGGAACTGGCGACCGGCAATGTCACAGCCATCACCGACACTTCCGCAGACGAGAGCCCGAGCTTTGCCCCCAACAGCAAGCTCATCGTCTACGCAACCAACCTGCAAGGCCGTGAGGCGCTCATGACGACGACGCTCGACGGAAAGATCAAGGCACGGCTGGCGGGACGGGCGGGAGACATAAGAGAACCGGACTGGGGTCCGTTTCAAAAGCAATGACCAAGAGTTTTTTTGAGGAGTTCCCAATGTTGAAACGTACGATTTATTCGCTTGCGATCGTGGCCCTGATTGCCGGTTGCTCGTCGGGCACCAAGCTCAACGACACGCCCGTGACCGACCGCTCCGGCACCGCCGGCGGCGCCGGCCAGCAAGGCAGTGCGAGCGCAGTCGCGCCTGTCACCATCGATCCCAATGCGAACACCGCGCAAGGTCCGATGGGTGTCGAGCGGATCGTGTATTTCGACTACGACAGCTACACCGTCAAGCCCGAGTTCCAGTCGGTGATCGACGGCCACGCCCGCTTCCTGCGTGCCAACAGCCAGCGCCGCATCTCGATCGAAGGCCACACCGACGACCGCGGCGGCCGCGAGTACAACCTCGCACTCGGCCAGAAGCGTTCCGAAGCCGTTCGCCGCGCGCTCACGCTGCTGGGCGTGAACGACTCGCAGATCGAAGCCGTGAGCTTCGGCAAGGAAAAGCCGGCAGTGCAGGGCTCGGGCGAAGAAGCCTGGGCGCAGAACCGCCGCGCTGAAATCCGCTACACCCGGTGATGCAGCATTCCTTGTGGCGTAGTGCGGCCCTCGCGGCCGCCTTGCTCTGCGCATCGGCAGGGTCGCAGGCCGCCTTGTTCGAGGATGACGAGGCGCGCCGCGCCATCCTCGACCTGCGCCAGCGCGTCGAAGCCATGCGCCAGCAGACCGACCAGCGCCTTGCCGACGAGAACGGCCAGCTGCGGCGCAGCCTGCTCGACCTGCAGACCCAGATCGAACAGATGCGCGGCGACCTGGCACGGATGACCGGCCAGAACGAACAACTCCAGCGCACCCTCAGCGAAATGCAGGCGCGCCAGACCGCCATCGACGACCGGCTCAAGCAGACCGAGCCGACCAAGGTGTCTGTCGATGGCCGCGAGTTCAATGCCGACCCGCGCGAGAAGGCCGACTTCGACGCCGCGCTCGGCATCTTCCGCGCCGGCCAGTTCGCGCAGGCGCAAACCGCCTTCGCCGAATTCGTCAAGCGCTATCCGCAAAGCGGCTACAACGCCTCGGCGCTGTTCTGGCTCGGCAACGCGCAGTACGCCACCCGCAACTACACCGAGGCCATCGCGAACTTCCGTTCCATGCTCTCGCTCGCGCCCGACCACGCCAAGGCGCCCGAGGCCGTGTTGTCGATCGCCAACTGCCAGATCGAACTCAAGGACACGCGCGCCGCACGGCGCACGCTGGAAGACCTGACCAAGGCCTATCCGCAGTCCGAAGCCGCACAGGCCGGCCGAGAGCGTCTCTCGCGCCTGCGCTGAGCCGCGGC
>CAMLCW010000180.1 GCA_946478645.1 uncultured Variovorax sp. | reverse complement strand
CGAACACAGCCGGGCCCGCCTGCGCATCGGCATCCTTTGCGTCCGCGCCACCGAGGGTGCGAACCACCAGCGGCAAGCCGTCGCGGCGCGCCTGCGCGAGTTCGTCGGCCGCGGGCGCGAGCGCCGTGCCGTCGGGCCGCAGCACGAGCAGCGTGAAGGCCGGACCGATCCAGTCGGTCAGGTGGCCCTGCGCAAGCGGCTGTTCGGGCATCACCTCGCCAGCCAGCGGGCCTGCCGGCAGCGCATCGCCTTCGCTCGACAGCGGCGATTCCGCGTAGCGCACCGCCTGCGTCTGGCGCGGATTGATCAGTTGCGCAATGCCCCGGTGGCGTTGCGACAGCGACAGCGCCGCCTCGCGCAGCAGGTCGAAGCCGCGCGACGGCGGCGACATGAACTCGGTGCTGCGCATCGCGTTCTCGGCATTCACGTGGAAGGCGCCGATGCGCTCTTGCGAGTACGAATCCAGCAGCGCGGCATCCGACCATCCGCGCGCCACGAAGGCCAGCTTCCAGGCCAGGTTGTCGGCATCGTCGAAGCCCGAATTGAGGCCGCGCACGCCGAAGATCGGCATCGCATGCGCCGCGTTGCCCGCGAACAGCACGCGGCCGTGGCGGTAGCTCGCCAGCGTCATCGCACCGGCGCGGTAGACCGAGGTCCAGACCGGCTTCCAGGGCAGGTGGCCTTCGCCGATCGCGTCGAGGTGGCGCTGCACGAACTCGGCCACCGCAGCCGGCGCGAGCGCCTCTTCGGTGCTCTGCCCCGCGCGCAGCTGGTAGTCGATGCGCCAGATGTCGTCGGGCTGGCGGTGCATCAGCACGGTCGAGCCGGGGTTCCACGGCGGGTCGAACCACGCGCGGCGCTCGGTCGGATGCGTGCTGTGCAGTTCGATGTCGATGATGACGTAGCGCCCCTCGTAGCCCGTGCCCTCGAGCGCGAGCCCCAGCGCCTTGCGCACGAAACTCTGGCCGCCGTCGCAGGCCGCGAGCCACTGCGCCTGGAGCCGGTAGCTGCCTTCGGGAGTGCGCACGTCGAGCCGCACGCCGTCGCCGTCCTCGGCCATGCCCGTCAGCTCGGTGGCCCAGCGCAGGTCGATGAGGCCCGGTGCCGCCGCATTGCGCCGCCCGATCTCGTCCAGCAGGTACTGCTCGATGTAGTACTGCTCGAGGTTGATCATCGGCGGCAGTTTCTGCCGCTCGTCGTGCGGCATCTCGAAGCGGAACACTTCCTCGGTCTTGTAGAAGCTGCGCCCACCGGTCCATGCCAGCCCCTTGGCCAGGAACGGCGGCAGCACGCCGAGCCGTTCCATGATTTCGAGGCTGCGGCGCGAGATGCAGGCCGCGCGGCTGCCCACGCAGACCGTGTCGTCGGCCTCGAGTATCACGCTGCGCACGCCGTGGTTCGCGAGCCCCAGCGCCAGCGCCATGCCGACCGGTCCGCCGCCCGCGATCACCACGGGATGGCGGCCCGGCTCGATGCCTCCGGGACCGAGCGCAGGCGTTCGCGCGGCATGGCGCGTGTAGTGGAAGGCGCCGACCGAGGCCGGCAATTCGGAGGGGTTCGTCATGCAGCGGGATTGTCCCGATGGCCGTGGGCGCGCGTTGTCGTAACTTCGTACGAAGTGATTACCCTTGAATTGCACGACGGCGCCGCATGAAGCGCTGGCGCATCCACCCCGCGGCCGACGGCGCGCTGTCTGCGGCCATCGTCGGCGACGTGCTCGCGGGCATCGGCACGCCGCACCTCGCCGCAAGCTGCCTCGCGGCCATGCACCGCGTGATGCCGGTGACCTTCTGCACCGTCTTTGCGGTCGACGTGACCGGCCGCATCGAGGCCGTCTCGGCCGCAAGCAGCTACGGCACCACGGCCGAACGCACGGCCGAGCGCTACGTGGCGCAGCGCTTCGACCAGCTCGATGCCAACATGGCCTGGCTTGCCACGCGCAAGCTGCCGAAGAAGCGCGCGCAGCTCTGGCTCGGCCACCAGCACGCCGACGAAGTGGCCGACCCGGCCTACCGCGCGGCCTGCTACGGCGACGTGGGCATCCGCGAGCGCGCCTCGGTGCTGCTGCTCACGCCGGCGGGCCAGCGCGTGGCGGTGAGCTTCTACCGCAGCCTCGCGCAGGCCGAATTCGGTGAAGAGGATTTTTCGGCCATCGCCCGCCACGCCACGCTGTTGGCCGATGCCACCGTGGCCCATGGCCGCAGCACGGCGGCAGCGCGCGAGGCGGTGGCGCCCGGCTTCACTTCGCGGCTGCTGGCCTTGAGCCTGCGCGAGCGCGAGGTCATCGGCCAATTGATGGCGGGCCGAACGGCCAAGGAAGCCGCGCGCGCGCTCGGTGTCGAGCTCACGACGGTGCGAACGCACCAGTACCGCGCGTTCCGGCGCCTCGGCATCCGCTCGCAGAAAGAGCTGCTGCTGCGCGCGGGCGAGGCGCGCGCGTAGCGCCCGCCGCCCTGTCTTTCACTTGGCCGCGTCGAGGCGCTTCTGCATGCGCGCCGAGCGCTCCGCCGACGGCGGGTGCGAGCTCATCAGCGAACTGCTCGAGCCGCCGCCGCTCAGCTTGGCGAGCTTGTCGAAGGCGGTGACCAGCCCCTTGCGCTCGAGCTTGCGCTCGGTGAGCAGGTCGAAGGAATAGTTGTCGGCCGCGCTTTCGTTGGCCTGCGAGAACTGGGCGTTGACGAACTTCTCGCCCAGCTCGCCCGCCTGCGACTGCGACAGCTGCGCCACCACGCCGCCCGCGGCGCCGGCCAGGCCGCGCACCGCTGCGGCGGCGTAGGCGGTCTGCATGCGCGACTTGGAGTGGCCGAGCGCCACGTGGCCGATCTCGTGGCCGATCACGCCGCGCAGTTCGTCGTCGTTCATCAGGTCCATCAGGCCGCTGTACACGCGGATGCAGCCGTTGGCCATGGCCCAGGCATTCACGTCCTTGGTCATGTAGACCTTGTAGTTGGCCGTCTTGCCGTTGACCGTGGTCGGCATCTGCTTGACGACCTGGGCCAGGCGCGTGGCGTAGCGGCTGCCGGCCGGCGCGATCTGGTTC
Organism: uncultured Variovorax sp.; assembly: GCA_946478645.1. The sequence continues at coordinate 7,204 of CAMLCW010000180.1, read as the reverse complement.
TTCTGGTCCATCGCGGCGCACGACTGGTCGGACATGGTGGCGATCTCGCCGTCGGTCAGCGACATGGCCTTGAAGGCCGAGCCGCCCGCCTGGGCCAGCGCGCCGGTGTCGGCGTTCTTCAGGGTTTCGCAGCCGACCAGGGCGGTGGCGGCGAGCACGGCGGCGGCAAGGGGCAAATAACGCATCGGAACCAACTCCTCTTTCTTCTGGCTTGTGGATGGGGCGCGGTTCGCCCCGGGGTTGCACCGCTGGGCCGGTGGCTCCGGCGGCGTCGGATTCAGTCTTCGGCCGCGTCCGCGGCCGGGGGCTCGACCAGCGACACCGGCGCTTCCTGCGGCCGCCCGTTCGTCGACACGATCTCCTGGTCGATCGCGCCGAACAGGGAGCGGCCGTCGAGACCCTTCATCTCGATGCGGATGGTGTCGCCGAACTTCATGAACTCGGTCGCCGGCACGCCGTCCTGGATGGTCTCGATGCAGCGCTTCTCGGCAATGCACGAATAGCCCTTGGGCCACTCCATGCGGCCGTTCTTCTCGACGCCCTTGTTGCTCACGGTGCCGCTGCCGACGATGCTGCCGGCGCGCACGTTGCGCGTCTTGGCGATGTGGGCGATGAGCTGGCCGAAATGGAAGGTCATCTCGGGGCCGGCGTCGCACATGCCGACCTTGCGGCCGTTCCAGCTGCTCAGCAGCTGCAGGTGCACGCGGCCGTCCTGCCAGGCGTCGCCGAGCTCGTCGAGCGTCACGGCCACGGGGCTGAACGCGGTGGCCGGCTTGCTCTGGAAGAAGCCGAAACCCTTGGCCAGCTCGGCCGGGATCAGGTTGCGCAGGCTCACGTCGTTGGCCAGCATCACGAGCCGGATGCCGTCGAGCGCCTGCTCGGGCGTGGCGCCCATCCGCACGTCGCCCGTGACCACCGCGATCTCGGCCTCGAAGTCGATGCCCATGGCCTCGCTCGGCACCACGACGTCGTCGGTCGGGCCGAGGAAGTCGTCGCTTGCGCCCTGGTACATCAGCGGATCTTGATAGAAGCTCTCGGGCACCTCGGCGTTGCGCGCCTTGCGCACCAGCTCGACGTGGTTCAGGTAGGCCGAGCCGTCGGCCCATTGGTAGGCGCGCGGCAGCGGCGCCATGCACATCGAGGGGTCGAACGGAAACGAATGGCGCGCGCGGCCGGTGTTGACCGCGTCGTACAGGTCCTGCAGCTGCGGGCTCATGAAGCCCCAGTCGTCCAGCACCTGCTGCAGCCGGCTGGCGATGCCGGTGGCGTAGTGGGCGAGCGTGAGGTCGCGCGAGACGACGACGAGCTGGCCGTCGCGCGAGCCGTCCTTCAGGGTGGCGAGTTTCATGGTGGCAAATGCATGGGCGGGGCGCGGCACCGGCGCCGCGCCCCCACTAAACTGGGTGACTGGCCGGCAGTGTACCGAGGTGTTCCGGGTGCACCTCGCGCCGTCCGGCCCTGCCGCACACCCCATGCCGATGCTCGCCGCTGCCCCTTTGCCGTCCGCCGCGCCGCCACCGGCGCGGCCGTCCTGGCGCGCGCTCGCCGGGCTGACGCTCGTGGTGGCATTGGCGCACCTGCTGCTGCTCGGGCTCGCGCCCACCGCGATGGGGCTCGATCCGTCACCGCTCGCGGCCCGGTTCAGCACGCGGACCATCGTCATCGCACCGCCTGCGGCCGCGGCGCCCGCCGAGGCCCGCCCGGCAGCACCGCCCAAGCCGAAGCGGCCGCGCGAGGCGAGCCGGCCGCGGCCACGGCCGGCCGTGGCGCCGGCACCGGCCGCAGCGCCCCGGATTTCGGAACCGCCGCCGGCCGAAACGCCCGCGCCTGCTCCGGCGCCCGAAGTCGAGGCCGCAGCCGATCCGGGCGCCCTTCCCGCCGAACAGGCCGCCAGTGCGCCGGCAGCCGTTGCATCCGCCGGCGATGGCGAGGGCGCCGGTGCGGCGGCCGGCGCCAACCAGGGCCAGGTCGTCGGCTCGGAATCGCTGCGCATCCCCGGCTCGGTCAAGCTGGACTTCGCCGTCACCGGCCAACAGGGCACCTCGCCGATGCAGGGCGTGTTCGGCGACCTGGTCTGGCTGCAGGACGGCAGCAGCTACGACGCGCGGCTGTCGCTCAAATTCCTGTTCCGCACCATCCGCAGCCAGCACAGCACCGGCCGGATCGGCCCCACCGGGATCGAGCCGGCGCGCTTCTCCGAAAGCCGCAAGGGCGAAGTGGCCTCGCACTTCCTGCGCGACCAGGGCCAGGTGATGTTCAGCAACAACGCGCCGCCGGTGCCGCTGCAGCCCGGCGCGCAGGACCGGCTCAGCGTGGTGATGCAGCTCGGCGGCATGCTCGCAGGCGACCCGGGGCGCTACCCGCCCGGCAGCCGCATCGCGGTGCAGACGGTCGGCCCGCGCGATGCGGGTGTCTGGGTCTTCGTGGTCGAGGGCGAGGAGCAGATGCGCGTTCCGGCCGGCGACTATGCCGTGCGCCGGCTCACGCGCAGCCCGCGGCGTGAAGACGACGACAAGATCGAGATCTGGCTCGCGCCGGCGCTCGGCTACCTGCCGGTACGGATGAAACAGACACAGCCCGACGGCGACTTCGCCGACATGCAGTTGCGCGAAACACTTCCGGCCGGGCCTGCGAACTGAGGCGAAGCTCAGGCATCGAATCACAGGAACCATAGGAATTAATGCGTTTTCGCTACTTCGCTGACAACCTGCCTTGAAACGGGCGCGTTGATTGCTATGTACAACCCATGAACGCCATCGACATCCTCACAGGCCCTGCAATGAACATGCTCTATGACTCGGAGTCCTTCGTCGTCGTGCACGTGCAGCCGAACGACAGCGACAGCCCGGCACTGCCCAACGTGCCCGTGCTCGAACGCCACGGCTTCGAGATCGTCGACAAGCGTTCGGGCAAGGAGGTCTACCTCGACGGTTCCTGGGCCGAGCTATTCCAGCAGCAGATCGCCGCCTGGCAGCTCAACACGCCGACCCAGGAAGAGGTCGAGGACACGCTCGAGGGCTACGCCGAACTGGCGCACACGCCGGTGCTCGTCCACTAAGCCGTCCCGCCACCTGAACGAAGAAAAGCGCCCGGCCGGGCGCTTTTTCGTTGCCACGGCCGGTCAATGGCGCGCGTAGATCCAGCGGTACATCGGCCCCACCAGCAGCAGCACCGCAACCAGCCGGCAGACCTGGAACGCCGTGACCACCGGCACGCCGAGCTGCAGCACCTTGGCGGTGATCGACATCTCGGCGATGCCGCCCGGCGAGGTGCTCAGGATCAGCGTGGCCGGATGCAGTCCCGTGGCCCAGGCCAGCAACACGGCCGCCCCGGCGCACAGCACCAGCATCGCGACCGTGCCCAGCGCCACCGCGCCGAGCCAGCGCGGCGCGGTGTAGAGGAACTCGCGGCTGAAGCGCACGCCCAGGCTCACCGCGATGACGAGCTGCGCGGTGTTTGACAGCCAGGTGGGCACGGCCGACAGCGACAGGCCCGCCACCGTGAACCCCATGGCCACCAGCAGCGCGCCCATGAACCAGGGATTGGTGCGGCCCAGCGCCCGCATCGCGAGCCCGCCGAAGCCGGTGGCGACGGCCAGCAAGGCGAGCCCGCCGGCGTTCACCTCGCGCAGGGCGGCCGGGTTGATCTCGAGCCCGTGCAACCCGCTCCACTGCATCGCGAACGGAATGGTGATGGTCACCACCACCAGCCGCAGGCTGTGGGCCGCGGCCACCAGGTCGGTGCGCGCGCCGGCCGATTCGGACAGCAGCGTCATTTCCGACGCGCCGCCGATCGCACCCGCGAAGTAAGTGGTGGCTCTCATCGATTTGGTCGGCACATGCGGCATCCGCTTGGCCTGCAGCGCATGCAGCCAATGGCCGAAGCCCCAGCCGAGCAGCAGGGCCCAGGCGATCGCAAGCGCGATGGCCCACCAGATGCCGGCCACCAGCGCCACCACCTGCGGCGTGAAATAGAGCCCGAGCGCCGTGCCGATGGTCCACTGCCCCGCATTGCGCAGCGGCGTGAAGCTCGCGGTCGGCGCACCCGCGATCGACGCCAGCGACACCGCGAGCAGCGGGCCGATCATCCAGGGCAGCGGCGTGTGCAGCGCGAGGCAGATTTCCGCCGCGGCGAGTGCAAGCAACAGCGTGGCCAGCACGCGAACCAGAAAGCGGAAAGACAACAAGGGAAAAAGCGGAAATGGACGGCACGGCGTGCGCGTGCCAGCGCATAGTATGGCGCGATGCAACGCCTCCCCTTCCTCGCGCGGGCTTCCCGCAGCCTCGGTCTCCTGCTCGCCGCCGCGGCGCTTTCCGCCTGCACCGCGCTGCAGAACGCCGATGCCCCCATCGCGCAGCGCGCCGCCGCACTGCTGCCGGCGGACGTGCTGATCCTTGGCGAGCAGCACGACGCCCCTGCGCACCACGCGATCGAGCGCGAGACGGTCGAGGCGCTGGCCGGCCAGGGCCGGCTTGCGGCGCTGGTGCTCGAAATGGCGGAAGAAGGCACCGGCGCGGTCACGCTCGGCCCGAAGGCCACCGAGGCGCAGGTGCGCGCCTCACTCGCCTGGAACGACAAGGCCTGGCCCTGGGCGCACTACGGTCCGGCCGTGATGGCGGCGGTGCGTGCCGGCGTGCCCGTGATCGGCGGCAACCTGCCGCGTGCACGCATGAAGAACGCGATGGCCGATGTCTCGCTCGACGCGCAGCTCGGCGGCGAGGCCTACCGGGCGCAGCAGGACGCGGTGCGCGAAGGCCATTGCGGGCTGCTGCCCGAGGCGCAGATCGTGCCGATGGCGCGCATCCAGGTGGGCCGCGACCGCGCGATGGCCCAGGCCGTCGTCAAGGCGCGCCAGCCCGGCAAGACGGTGCTGCTGATCGCGGGCGCCGGACACGCCACCAAGGCGCTCGGCGTGCCGCAGCACCTGCCGACGGAGGTGACGGTCAAGGCCGTGCGGCTGCAGGCCGGTGACGCGCCCGACGCCGACGCGGCGGCCCGGACTCGGTCGGAATACGACGCCGTCTGGCGCACGCCCGCGCTGCCGCAGAAGGACTACTGCGCGGCGCTGCGCGAACGGATCAAGCCGACTTCCTGATCGAATCGGCCAGCGTGTTGACCAGCGTGTCGATGTGCTGCTTCTCGGCGATGTACGGCGGCGCGATCACCAGCACGTCGCCCGCGGGCCGCACCAGCGCGCCGTTGCGGAAGCAGTCCAGGAAGATGTCGTAGGCGCGCTTGCCCGGCGCGCCCGCGATCGGCGCGAGCTCCACCGCCGCGGCGAGGCCGAGGCTGCGGATGCCGATCACGTTGGGCAGCCCCTTGAACGCGCTGTGGAACGCATCGCCGAGCACCTTGCCCATTTCGCCGGCGCGCGCGAACAGCTTTTCCTGTTCGAACAGTTCGAGCGTGGCAATGGCCGCGGCGCAGGCCACCGGATGGCCCGAATAGGTGTAGCCGTGGAAGAACTCGACCACGTGCTCGGGTGCATCGGTCTTCATCATCGCGTCGTAGAGCTTGTCTCGGCAGATCACGCCGCCGAGCGGGATCACGCCGTTGGTCACGCACTTGGCGAAGTTCAGCATGTCGGGCACCACGCCGAAGTAGTCGGACGCGAAGTTCGTGCCCATGCGGCCGAAGCCGGTGATGACCTCGTCGAAGATCAAAAGGATGCCGTGCTTGTCGCAGATCTCGCGCAGCCGCTTCAGGTAGCCCTTGGGCGGCAGGTACCAGCCGGCCGAACCGGCCACCGGCTCGACGATGATCGCGGCCACGTTGCTCGGGTCGTGCAGCGGCAGGATGCGCGTCTCGAGTTCGACCAGCGGGTCTTCGGCCCACACCGGCTCCTCGTTGTGGATGTAGGCGTGGTTCACCGGGTCGTGGATGAAGCGCATGTGGTCCACGCGCGGCAGGAAGGCCGAGCCGAACACCTTGCGGTTGCCCGGGATGCCGCCCACCGACATGCCGCCGAAGCCCACGCCGTGGTAGCCGCGCTCACGGCCGATGAACACGTTGCGGTGGCCCTCGCCGCGCGCGCGGTGGTAGGCCAGCGCCACCTTCATCGAGGTGTCGGCCGCCTCCGAGCCCGAATTGCAGAACAAGACCTTGTTGAGGTCGCCCGGGGCGAGGGCGGCGATCATCTCGGCCGCCTTGAATGCGCGGTCGTTGCTGATCTGGAACGCGGTCGCGTAGTCGAGCGTGTCGAGCTGCTTCTTGATCGCCTCGTTGATCGGCTTCCTGTTGTGGCCCGCGCCCACGCACCACAGCGACGAGATGCCGTCGATCACCTTCTTGCCGTCGTGGGTGGTGAATTCCATGCCGTCGGCCGCCACGAACACCCGCGGCTCCTTCTGGAAATGGCGGTTGGGCGTGAAGGGCAGCCACTGGTTGCCCATGTTGAAGTCCTGGTAGGCCATGTCTCGCTCCTGCGGTTATATCTGCGGGGAAAATCGCGATTCTGGCACCCCTGCGACAATCACGCCCCTCATGACGACCCCAAAGCCCTCCGTGTCCGCCCCGCCCGCCTACATCCTGAACCTGTCCTGCCCCGACCGCACGGGCATCGTGCATGCCGTCTCGGGCTTCCTGCTGGAACGCGGCGGCAACATCGAAGAGGCCGCCCAGTACAACGACCACGGCACCGGCCTGTTCTTCATGCGCGTGCGCTTTGCCTGCAGCGACCATTCCGAAGCGGCGCTGCGCGAGCAGCTGGCGAGCTTCGGCGCGGGCTTCGGCACGACCCTGCAATTGCATGCCGCGGCCGAGCCGATGAAGACCGTGATCCTCGTCAGCAAGGAAGGCCACTGCCTGAACGACCTGCTGTTCCGCTGGAAGAGCGGCCTGCTCGCCATCGACGTGCGCGCGATCGTCTCGAACCACCGCGACTTCTACCAGCTCGCGGCCAGCTACAACGTGCCGTTCCACCACATTCCGGTGACGGCCGCCACCAAGGCGCAGGCCGAGGCGAAGCAGCTGGAAATCATCGAGGCCGAGGGCGCCGAGCTCGTGGTGCTGGCGCGCTACATGCAGATTCTGAGCAACGACCTGTGCCACAGCCTGGCAGGCCGGGCGATCAACATCCACCATTCGTTCCTGCCGAGCTTCAAGGGCGCCAAGCCCTACTACCAGGCGCACGACCGCGGCGTGAAGCTCATCGGCGCCACCGCGCACTACGTGACGGCCGACCTCGACGAGGGCCCGATCATCG
>CAMLCW010000179.1 GCA_946478645.1 uncultured Variovorax sp. | reverse complement strand
GTACAGCGCGGCCAGGCAGAGGAACACCGCCAGGATCGCGAAGCCGTAGAGGATCATGGCCTGCGAACCCGCGAGCTTCTCTTCACGCGACTGGCCGGTCCACTCGAAGCCGAAGCCCTGCGGCAGCTGCGCGGCGAGCTTTTCCATCTCGTCCATCGCGGCGCCCGTGCTGAAGCCCGGTGCGGCGTCGCCGCTGATGCGGATCGCGGGGTAGCCGTTGTAGCGCACCGTCTGCGTCGCGCCGGTGACCCACTTGGTGGTCGCGAACGCCGCCAGCGGCACGGGTTCGCCCCGCGTGTTGGTGGCGTTGAGCCGCAGCAGGTCGTCGGGCTGCATGCGCGCCGGCGCATCGGCCTGCACGACCACGCGCTGGAGGCGGCCGCGATTCGGGAAGTCGTTGATGTAGCTCGAACCGAGCGCGGTCGACAGCGCGGCGTTGATCGCATCGAAGCCCACGCCCAGCGCATTCGCCTTGTCGCGGTCGATGTCGATCTCGAGCTGCGGCGCATCCTCGAGGCCGTCCGGGCGCACCTGCGCCAGCACCTTGCTTTGCGCGGCCATGCCGAGCAGCTGGTTGCGCGCGTTGATCAGCGCCTCGTGGCCTGCGCCCGAGCGGTCCTGCAGCCGGAAGCTGAAGCCGCTGGCGTTGCCCAGTTCGGGGATCGGCGGCGGACTCAGCGGGTAGATGAACGCGTCGCGGATGCCCGAGAGCGCGCCGAAGGCCCGGCCCGCGAGCGCGCTGGCCGAGTTGCCCGGGTCCTTGCGCTCTTCCCAGTCCTTGAGCGTCACGAACGCGAGGCCCGCGTTCTGGCCCTGGCCCGAGAAGCTGAAGCCCATCACGCTCACGATGCTCTGCACCTCGGGCTGCTTCAGGATGAAGCCTTCGACCTGCTGCATCACCGACAGCGAGCGCTCCTGCGTTGCGCCAGGCGGCAGCTGCACGTTCACGATGATGTTGCCCTGGTCTTCCTGCGGCAGGAACGAGCTCGGCAGCGTGCTGTAGAAATACACCACAGCGCCAATGATCGCGGCGTAGATCACGAGATAGCGCGCGGCGCGGCGCAGGATGCGCGCGACCACGCTCTCGTAGCCCTTGGCGGTGCGCGAGAAGCCGCGGTTGAACCAGCCGAAGAAGCCGCGCTTCTCATGGTGGTGGCCCGCTTCCACCGGCTTGAGCAGCGTGGCGCACAGCGCCGGCGTGAGCGACAGCGCCATGAAGGCCGAGAAGCCGATCGACGCCACCATCACCGCCGAGAACTGGCGGTAGATGTTGCCGGTCGAGCCCGCGAAGAACGCCAGCGGCACGAACACCGAGATCAGCACCACGGTCACGCCGATGATGGCGCCCGAGATCTGCTGCATCGCCTTGCGCGTGGCCTCCAGCGGCGGCAGGCCTTCCTCGCTCATGATGCGCTCGACGTTCTCGACCACCACGATCGCGTCGTCCACCACGATGCCGATCACCAGCACCATGCCGAACATCGTCAGCACGTTGATCGAGAAGCCCAGCGCGAGCAGGGTGGCGAAGGTGCCGAGCAGCGCGATCGGCACCACGATGGTCGGGATGATCGTGTAGCGCCAGTTCTGCAGGAACAGGAACATCACCAGGAACACCAGCACCACGGCCTCGAGCAGCGTCTTGACCACTTCGGTGATCGACAGCTGCACGAAGCGCGAGCTGTCGTAGGGGATGTCCCATTTCACGCCCTTGGGGAAGAAGCGCTCGAGCTCGGTCATCTTGGCGCGCACGGCCTTGGCCGACTTCAGCGCGTTGCCGGTCGGCGTGGGCTGCACGCCGATGCCCACCGCGGGCACGCCGTTCAGGCGCGCCGAGGTGGCGTAGCTCTGGCCGCCGAGCTCGACGCGCGCCACGTCCTTCAGGCGCACGGTGGAGCCGTCGGTGTTGGCGCGCAGCACGATCTCGCGGAACTGCTCGACGCTGGTGAGCTGGCCGTTGACCGTCACCGTGGCGGCGATCGCCTGGCCCGGCACGTTCGGCAGGTCGCCGAGCGTGCCCGACGCCACCTGCGCGTTCTGCGCGCGGATCGCGTTGTTCACGTCGGTCGCCGACAGGTTGAAGCCCTGCAGCTTGGCCGGGTCGACCCAGATGCGCATCGCATTCTCGGAGCCGAACATCTGCACCTGGCCCACGCCCTCGATGCGCTGCAGCTCGGGCACGATGTTGCGCGCGGCATAGTCGCCGAGCGCCACCGGGTCGAAGTCGGGGTTGTCCGACGACAGCATCGTGAACAGCAGGAAGTTGTCGCGCGACTTGTCGACGCGCACGCCCTGCTGCGTCACCGCCGCGGGCAGGCGCGGCGTGGCGCGCGAGAGCCGGTTCTGCACGTCGACCTGTGCCAGGTCTTCATTGGTGCCGGGCTCGAAGCTGATCGTGATCGCGCCGGTGCCGTCGGCCTGGGCCACCGACTCCATGTAGATCAGGCCGGGCGAGCCGTTCATCTCGCGCTCGATCACCGACAGCACGCTGTCCTCGAGCGTCTGGGCCGAAGCGCCGGGATAGGCGACGTTGATCACGATGGCGGGCGGCGCCACCGGCGGGTACTGCGCGATCGGCAGCTGCGTGATGGACACGCCGCCGAGCACGAGGATGAACAGCGCGATCACCCACGCAAAGATGGGGCGATCGATAAAGAATTTGGCCATTGCGGGCGCGCTCCTTGATTACTTCTTCTCGGCCGTGGCAGGGGCCGGAGCCGATGCCGCAGCGGCGGCCGGGGCCGCGCCGTTGGGGTTCGGTTTCTGCCAGGGCACCGCCTTCACCGGCGTGCCGGGGGGCATCATCTGCAGGCGCTGGAAGCCGTCGACCATCACCTGTTCGCCGGCCTTCAGGCCTTCGAGCACCACCCACTGGTTGTCCTTGGCGGCGCTGATCTTCACCGTGCGCTGGCTCAGCTTGCCGTCGGCGCCGACCACCGTCAGCGTGTCGCCCTGCTGCGTGCGCGTGACCGCCTGCTGCGGCACCGTGATCGCGTTGCTGGCCTGCGCCTGCTCGAGCTTGACGCGCACGTAGAGGCCCGGCAGCAGCTCGCCCTTGGGATTCGGCACTTCGGCGCGCAAGGTCACCTGGCCGGTCGTCGGGTCGACCGAGAGGTCGGAGAACAGCAGCTTGCCGGCTTCCGAATACTCGGTGCCGTCCTCGAGCACCAGGCGGACGCTGGCCGCGTCTTCGCCGCTCGCGCGCTTGTACTGGCCCGCGGCCACCGCGCGGCGCAGCTTCAGCACCTCGGAGGCCGACTGCGTGAAGTTGACGTACATCGGGTTGATCTGCTGCACCACTGCCAGCTGGGTGGCCTCGCCCTGGCCGACCAGCGCGCCTTCGGTGACCAGCGCCCGGCCGATGCGGCCCGAGATCGGGGACGTCACGTTCGCATAGCCCTGGTTGATCTTCGCGCTCTGCAGCACGGCGCGGTTCGCGGCCACGTCGGCCTCGGCGGTCTTCTGGGCCGCCACCGCGTTGACGTATTCCTGCTTGCTCACCGCGTTGGCCGCGACCAGCGGCTTGTAGCGATCGGCCAGCGCCTTGGCCTGGGCCGCGTTGGCCTCGGCCCGCGCGAGCGCCGCCTGGGCGTTCTGCGTGGCGGCCACGAGCGGCGCCGGGTCGATGCGGAACAGCAGCTGGCCGGCCTTCACGTCGCTGCCTTCGCGGAATTCGCGCTTCAGCAGGATGCCGGCCGCGCGGGCGCGCACCTCGGCCACGCGCGAGGCCTCCAGCCGGCCGGGCAGTTCGGTCACCAGGCCCACGTCGGTGGGGGTCGCCACGATCACGCCGACTTCCGGCGCAGGCGGCTTGCCGCCGCCGGCGCCAGCGCCGCCGCCCGGGCCTGCCGGTGCATCGGCCTTGCCGCAACCCGCGAGCGCCAGCAGAACGACGACAGCCACGGTCGCGAGGCGCGGCGAGGAAAACGATTGACGCGAGACATGCAGGAGGGGCATGCGAATCCTTTGAAGCAAAGACGGGGAGACGGCGTGTTCGCAGTGCGAACGGAAGACCAGCGTCGGAGCCGGGCCATCAGGGAAGTCCCTATCTTACATACATTCATGGATGTATAGTGACAGGATTGTCGAAATGGCCCCACGGGAGCGAAAGGGCTTCGCTCTGTTTATTTACAAATAGGAGACAGGTTGGCACGTCGTACGAAGGAAGAAGCATTGGCCACGCGGCATCGATTGCTCGATGCCGCGGAGCTGCTGTTTCAGGCGCAGGGCGTCTCGCAGACCTCGCTGCAGCAGATCGCGCAGCAGGCTGGCGCGACGCGCGGCGCCATCTATTGGCATTTCAAGGACAAGGCCGACCTGTTCAACGCGATGATGGAGCGCGTCATCCTGCCGCTGGAGGCGGGGCCCGGCGTGGTCGGCAGGGTTGCGGACGGCGGCGACGACCCGCTGGCCGAGATCGAGGAGGGCATGGTGCATGCGCTGACCCTGATGACGACCGATCCACAGGTGCGCCGCGTCTTCGACGTGGCCACCCACAAGGTCGAGTACACGCACGACATGGCCTCGGTGCAGCAGCGCCACCTGGCTGCGCGCAATGCCTGCGTCGCCGATTTCGAGAAGGCGTTGCGGCTCGCGGCCCGGCGCGACCAGATCAAGCTCCCGGTGCCCGGCCACGTGGCGGCGCAGGGGCTGCACGCGCTCATGAGCGGGCTGATTCAGAATTGGCTGCTCGACCCCACGGCCTTCGACCTGGTGCCCACGGGCCGGCGCACTTTCCGCGTCTACATGGCCGGTTTGGGCTTTGTGCGGAACTCGAATGCCGGAACCGGGAACGAAGTCGAAACGGTGGCCGCCTGATAGGCGATAATCCGAGGCTCCGGTTCTGCCGGAAACCAAATCTCTCGCTGTATTTCAACGGATAGAATTCGGCCCTCCGAAGGCTGAGATCCAGGTTCGATTCCTGGCGGCGGGACCAAATATAAAACCCGGTAGAGCACTGTGCTCTGCCGGGTTTTTTCTTTCCCTTCTGAAAACCAGCGGATTGCCCGTCGCCGCGCGGGCTGCGTGAGTGGCGTCGATCCTGAGGATGTTCAGGGGCGATTGCGCACGGCGACCCTGGGCGGTGGGTCCGGACTCGACAGTGCAAAATGGCGCAAATGAGCATTCTCGGCACAGGCCTGTACACCCTCGGACAAGCCGCCCGCTTGACGGGCGCAGATCGCCGCGCCGTGCGCCGCTGGATGCTGGGCTACGAGCGCCAGGAGCGTGGCGAACGCCGGTTTTCTCCGCCGCTGTGGAAGAGCCAACTCGCTGATGCCGACCTGCCGGACCCAGTGATCGGTTTCCATGACCTGCTGGAACTTCGCCTAGTGAACGCATTCGTGCGGCATGGTGTTGCGATTCCGGTGATTCGCGCCACTGTTGACGCGGCTCGCGAGCAGTTCGGCATCGATTACCCGCTGACCGCCAAACGCTTCCGTACTGACGGCAAACGCATCTTCATCGAGGCTGTCGCCAAGAGTGGCGAGAAAAAGATGCTCGACCCACTAAAGCGGCAGTTCGTCTTCTCAGAAATCATCAAGCCGTCGCTCTATGCCGGTATCGAGTACGACGGCAACAGGGCCCGCCGCTGGTACCCACTCGGCAACGACCATAAAGCGATCGTCCTCGATCCTGCTCGGCAATTCGGTTCACCCATCGTCAGCGATGCGAGCATTCCGACCGATACCCTCTATGCGTCGTATCTGGCCGAACACCGCGACAACAAGGCGGTCGCCCGCATCTTTGACATCTCGCCACGCACGGTCGATGCAGCGGTGCGCTTCGAGCAGTCCTTCGGAAGTTGAAGTTCTTTTTCGACAACAACCTCTCCCCGCACATGGCGCGCGGCATTGGAGGCATGTCGGGGATCGTTTCCGACGTCGTCGAGATCAAGCACCTGAGCGACTTGTCTCCCCGCAACACGCCCGACGTGGTTTGGATCGAGCGACTCAACGAGACGGGCCCATGGTGCATTCTTTCCATCGATCGGTTCAAAAAGGGGCACGACGCCGAACGCGAGGCTCTGCGTCGTTCGGGGCACACGGTGTTCGTGCTTGATCCGCAGTGGTCGAAACAGAATTACTGGACGCAATGCGAGCGCCTCGTTCGCTGGTGGCCCCAAATTCTTGAGCAATCGCGGCTCGTCGCCGCCGGCGCCTTTCGGGTGCCTTGGCCACATTCCGCCAGCGCCAAGTTTCAAGCGATCAAACTCTAGACGGCGGCTGCGGTGCTCCTGGACGCGCTCATCATCACTGTCGCTCTCTTCTGGGCGATCGGCATCTTTGGAGTCATTTGGAGTTGGCTGAACCTTTTGGCACAGCCTTTCCTCCGGATGATCGAGTCCACAGAAAGTGACCGGCCTGCCACGATGGGCCGAGAACTGGAGGTTGACATTGACGATGCGAAGTGAGGACGAGTACGTTCAGCCGTCGGTGCTTGATGGCGAGATTTGCGAATTTGCTCACGGCCGTCATCACGGAAAGGCGAAGCCGCACGCGCGGACAGCAGCCCTTGTCCTTTCACGCTGTTGCGCCCGCCGCTTACCAAGGGCCTCGGAGCCCCCCGTTGCAGCGCCGCACCGGGCCTGACACCATGCCCGCATGACCTACCAACTTCACTATTGGCCCACGATCCAGGGCCGAGGCGAATTCGTGCGGCTCGCGCTCGAGGCGGCCGGTGCGGACTACGTGGACGTGGCCCGGCTCCCCGAAGCCCAGGGCGGCGGCGGATCCGCGCTGGCGCAGCGGCTCGACGACCCCGGCCTCGTGCGCCCCGCCTTCGCGCCGCCGTTCCTGATCGACGGCGACATCGTGGTCGGGCAGACCGCCGCGATCCTGCTCTACCTGGGGCCGCGGCTGGGGCTCGCGGGGGTGGGCGAATCGGACGGGCTGTGGACGCATCAGCTGCAGCTCACGGTGGCGGACGCGGTGGCCGAGGCACACGACACGCACCATCCGATCTCCACCGGCGCCTACTACGAAGACCAGCGCGACGCGGCCGTGCAGCGCGCGCGGGCTTTCCGCGAAGAGCGGATCCCCAAGTACCTGAACTGGTTCGAGCGGGTGCTGCAGCGCAATCCCGCGGGGTCGTCGCACCTGGTGGGCGATGTGCTGACCTATGCCGACCTGTCGCTGTTCCAGCTGGTCGACGGCCTGCGCTATGCCTTTCCGAAGTCGGCCGCCAAGGCGCTGGCGGCCACGCCGGCAGTGGGCAAGCTGCACGAGAACATCAAGCGCCGCCAGCGCGTGCGCGCGTACCTGCAGAGCCCGCGCCGCATTGCGTTCAACGAAGACGGGATCTTCAGGCGCTACGCAGAGCTCGACGGCTGAGTCAGCCTTTCAGTCGGCCTCGGCATCCTTGCGCATGCGCAGCGCCGCCTCGTAGAGCGCATTCCGCGGGGCGCCGCTGATCTCCGAAGTGAGCCGCACCGCGGTCTTGACCGGCAGCTCGGCCAGCAGCAGCCGCAGCACGCGCTCGCCCTCGGCGTGGCCGGCCTCGCTGCCGCTCGCAGCCACGGGGTGCAGCACCAGCGCGAACTCGCCGCGCGTGCGGTCGCGGTCGGCCGAGAACCAGTCGGCCAGGGCGCCGGCCGGCACGGTCGCGATTTCCTCGAACTGTTTGGTGAGCTCGCGGCCGACGGTGACGGGCCGCACGCCGAGCACGGCGAGCGCGCGTGCCAGCGCCTCGATGCGGTGCGGCGCCTCCAGCAGCAGCACGGCGCGCGGCTCCTGCGCGAGCGCCTGCACGGCGGTGTCGCGCTCGCCGGCCTTGCTCGGCAGGAAGCCGGCAAAGACGAAGGCGCTGCTGCCCGAGCCCGCGTCGCCGCCATCGGCGACCAGCCCGGCCGCACTGATGAGCGTGGTGACGCTGCTCGCACCGGGCAGCGGCAGCACGCGCAGCCCGGCCGCGCGCACGGCGGCCACGAGCCGCGCGCCAGGATCGCTGACGCCGGGCGTGCCGGCATCGCTCACGTAGGCCACGCGCTCGCCCTGGGCCAGCCGTGCGACGACGGCCTGCGCCGCCTCGGCCTCGTTGTGCTGGTGCAGCGCCACGAGGCGTGCCGAAGGCCGGTCGATGCCGTAGGCGCGCAGCAAGCCCTGGGTGTGGCGCGTGTCCTCGCAGGCGAGCGTGTCCACGAGCTGCAGCACATGCAGCGCGCGCAGCGTGATGTCGGCCAGGTTGCCGATGGGCGTGGCCACGATGTAGAGCGTGCCTTCCGGATAATGCTGCGCACCCGAGGCGTCTTGCGCGGCCGCGAGGGAGGCGCCGAAGGACGCGGGTGCGAGTGAAGCCAATGGGTTTCTCCGAAGACGCTACAAACAAAGAACAAGAGCCGGCAGGGAGCAAGCATGAAGACCCACACGACGACCAAGCGCCGCGGCGACGCGGCGGAAGACGCCGCGCTCGAGCACCTCCAGGATGCCGGGCTGGTGCTCGTGGCACGCAATTATCGAACGCCCGGGCGCGGCGGCGGCGAGATCGACCTGATCATGCGCGATCCGCGCGACGGCACGCTGGTGTTCGTCGAGGTGCGGCAGCGCAGCGCCGGCACGCACGGCGGCGCGGGCGGCAGCATCACGGGCATCAAGCAGCGGCGCATCGTCTTCGCGGCGCGGCACTATCTCCTCGCGCTGCGCACGCTGCCGCCGTGCCGCTTCGACGTGGTGCTGGTGGAGGCGCGCATCACCTGGCTGCAGGGGGCCTTCGATGCGGGCTGAATCGGGCCTGCGGGGAACTGAACGCGCGCCTTCGGCTCCACCTTGCAAACGTCTTGTTTCAGCGCCCCCCGGTATCATCGCCCCCCATGCTCGAGCAACGGATTCAGCAACATTTCATCGACAGCGCCGACCTCAAGTACCAGGCCGGTCCGGTTCTCAGTAAATCCATCTCGCAAGCGATGCAGGCGATCCTCGCCTGCGTCACCAGCGGCGGCAAGATACTGGCCTGCGGCGGGGGCGTCTCGGGCCTGCTGGCCGCCCAGTTCGCAGCCCATTTCGTCGGGCGTTTCGAGCGCGAGCGGCCCGAACTGGCCGCGATCGCGCTGCCGGCGGACAGCAACGATCCCGCGGGCGACAGTGCCAACGCCGCCGATGCCGACCGCTTCGCACGCCAGGTGCGCGCGCTCGGCCAGGCCGGCGACGTGCTGCTGGCGCTCAGCGCGAGCGGGCAATCGGCCGCCGTGCTCTCCGCGGTGTTGGCCGCGCACGAACGCGACATGACGGTGGTGGCGCTGCTCGGCAATGCCGGTATCGGCCAGGCGGCCGCGGCCGGCATGGGCGGCACCGGCGGCGCGATCGGGCGCGCGCTGCGCGAGACCGATGTCCAGATCGGCGTGCCGCACGAGCGTGCGGCACGCATCCACGAAGTCCACCTGCTCGCACTGCATTGCCTGTGCGACGGCGTGGATGTCCAGTTACTCGGAGAACAGGAAGCTTCCACATGACGACGACACCGTTCCAACGCCTTGCCATCGCCTTCGCCTCGGGCGCCGTGCTGACGGCCGGGCTCTCGGCCTGCGTGCCGCTCGTGGTCGGAGGGGCCGCGGCGGTGGGCGTGGGCATGGTGGCCACCGACCGCCGCAGCTCGGGCGCGCAGCTCGACGACCAGGGCATCGAGCTGCGCGCCGCCGCGCGCGTGCGCGAGATCGCCAACGACCAGATGTACGTGACCGTCATCAGCTTCAACCGCCAGGTGTTGCTGACGGGCGCCGTCGGCAGCGAGGCCGACCGTCGCCGCGTCGAAGAGGTGGTGCAGCGCGTGGACAACGTGCGCTCGGTGGTGAACGAGCTCACCATCGGCCAGCCCAGCACCTTCCAGGAGCGCTCGAACGACACGTTCATCAGCGGCAAGGTCAAGGCCTCGCTGCTCGATGCCAAGGATATCTTTGCGAACTCGTTCAAGGTGGTGACGGAGCGCGGCGTGGTCTACCTGATGGGCATCGCGACGCGCCGCGAGACCGACCGCGCGACCGAGATCGCGCGCGGCATCTCGGGCGTGCAGAAGGTGGTGCGGGTGGTCGAGATCGTGAGCGAGGCCGAACTGGCCAACCAGGCCCAGCGCGGCGGCACGGGCTCGCCCGCACCGGCCGGCTCGGCGGCACCGCCGTCGTCCTCGTCGCGCGTGCCGCTGCCGCCGATGGAGCCGCTGGCGCCCGCGCCGCAGCCATCGCAATCCGGCGGCGTGGTGCCGTCGCCGGTGCGCTGAGCCAGACCTGCCGCCCACAAGAAAAAAAGCCCGCACGAGCTGGCTTTATTCCTGGGGCCTGCCGTGCTGCCTACTAGCTCC